>CAYRMV010000125.1:0-9224 GCA_964425255.1 uncultured Flavobacteriales bacterium | reverse complement strand
TTCAATTTAATTTATTGATAATCAATTGTTTATATTTTTTGTCATGTAGTTAGTTCAATTGATTAAATTTACGGAAACAAAAATCTTATGCAAAACATACTTTCAATTAAAAATAAAACAGAAGTTATTTCGGCATTAATCTTTCGTCACAAAGCATTGGACATTTTTTACATTGCAGCAGGCGTGATGATGGCAAGTATCGGTTTAAAAGGATTTTTACTTCCCAATGACTTTTTAGATGGTGGCGCAATGGGCGTTTCTCTTTTGAGCCAAATGGTAACAGGGATCGATCTATCATTGTTGGTTGTTTTAGTCAATTTGCCTTTTATTTTGATGGGAGCCAAACAATTATCTTGGGGATTTGCCATCAAGAGTGCTGTTGCTGTTGTTGCTCTAGCTACTTTGGTACATCTTCTTGAATTTCCAGTGATTACAACTGATAAATTGTTAATTTCTGTTTTTGGTGGGTTTTTTCTTGGAGCTGGAATTGGTTTAACCATTCGAGGTGGTGCTGTCATTGATGGAACGGAAGTGTTAGCCATTACGATTAGTAGAAAATCCAGTTTGACAGTGGGTGATTTTATTTCGCTTTTCAATATTATTTTGTTTTCCGTTGCTGCGTTAATTGTGAATATTGAAACAGCCATGTATTCGATGTTAACCTATTTTGCTGCTTCCAAAACGGTCGATTTTATTATCAATGGAATTGAAGAATACATTGGTGTAATGATAATTTCGGATCATTACATGGACCTTCGCCATGCGATTACTCAGAATTTAGGTCGCGGAGTTACCGTTTTTAAATCCGATGGTGGTTTTGGAAAAAAAGGATGTAGTATCACTGATAAAGATGTTTTGTTTTGTGTTGTAACTCGTTTAGAATTGACAAAAATAATGTTGGAAATTGAAAAGGTTGATTCGGAAGCCTTTGTGATTCAGTATCCTATAAAAGATACGAAAGGAGGAATGATTAAGAAAAGACCCATGCATGATTAATATTTATGCATCGGTGTAACAATTGTAACGTTCAGATTTAAACCGAGTACTGAACTTTGTCCTCGAATCACAAACACAATTTATGGAAATCTTAGGGTATTTTTTAGCCATTTTAGTAGGAATCTCACTCGGACTGATCGGAAGTGGAGGCTCCATTTTAACTGTTCCAATTCTTGTTTATATCATGGGAGTTGGTGAAATTGAATCAACTGCTTATTCCTTGTTTATTGTTGGAGCAACTGCTTTAGTAGGAGGGATACAGGCTGCTTTGCAAAAGAAAGTCGATTTTAAAACGGTTTTGATATTTGGTGCTCCTTCCATTGCAGCTGTTTATCTAACGCGTAAAATGATCGTTCCTGCAATTCCTGATGAACTTTTTTCTATCGGAAATTTTGTACTTACAAAACCCATCGCTTTGATGATTTTGTTTGCAATCGTAATGATTTTTGCTTCTATTTCGATGATTAAACCATCCAAAAACAAAGAAGATGCGAGTGAAGATGCTGAAATAAAATACAACTATCCGATGATTTTATTGGAAGGAACAGTTGTTGGTGTATTAACCGGTCTTGTTGGCGCAGGTGGTGGATTTTTGATTATTCCTGCTTTGGTTTTATTGGCTAAAATGCCGATGAAACTTGCAGTTGGTACTTCGTTGTTTATCATTGCTACGAAATCACTTATCGGATTTACGGGAGATTTGTCCAACTTAAAAATAGACTGGACTTTGTTAGGAACATTTACTGCACTTTCCGTTGTCGGGATTTTTCTTGGAATTATTCTTTCGAAAAAAATACCTGGTGCTAAATTAAAATCATCCTTTGGTTGGTTTGTTTTGGTTATGGGAATTTACATCATTTTGAAAGAGACAGTTTTCAAATAATTTTTTAGGTTTTTAACCTAAGTTCTCTGATCAAAATTTAGAACGGATCACAGGTTTATTGTTACACTTAAAAACTTTCATCGTTATTTCGGTGGAGGTTTTTTGTATTTTGGTAGATTCAAATACAATTATCATGAAAACAATCGATCAGTGGTTTGCCGAATATACAGAAAGCCATCAAAATAAAAAGAATCAGTTGATTCATTTTGTTTGTGTTCCTGCAATTTATTTCAGTATTGTCGGATTACTTTATTCCATTCCAAAAACCTATTTGCAGCAGGTTTTTTCCATGGATTTTCCTTTGCTTCTGAATTGGGCGCTCCCAGTTTTAATGGCAGTCTTTGTTTTTTATGCTCGATTATCGTGGATGATGGCAATTCAAATGGTTTTTTTTAGCTTGTTTTGTTTGGTAATTGCAGAGTTTATTTCGTACTACTTTCCCTTACATTGGTTTTGTGTAGTACTTTTTACCCTTGCATGGATTGGTCAGTTTATTGGGCATCATATCGAAGGAAAGAAGCCATCTTTTTTAGCTGATTTACAGTTTTTGTTAATTGGTCCTGCATGGGTTTTTTACAAAATGTTCCAAACAAAAAAATAAATAGAAATAAAAAAATCCTGACTCAAACCGAATCAGGATTTGATAAATAGTAGCTACAACTTATTGATTTTCATCACCATTTTTAAGCTTTTCACCCAAAAATGTTCCTGTAATAATTTGTTGTTGGAAATCTTTCATAGCTCCAGGAGAATGCGGTATCAAGATGGACGTGTTTTTCGAATTAGAACCAACATTGTTTAGTGTATCAAAATATTGTGTCATCAAAACAAATTGCATCACTTCTTCGTGGGTTACATCTTTCAATGATCGTTGAAAATCTTCTACTGATTCTTTAAAACCACGGACAATTTCCAAACGTTGTTTCGCGATACCTTCACCCGCCAAGCGTTTTGATTCTGCTTCCGCTTCCGCTTCTTTGATGATTTTAATTTTGTGAGCTTCCCCTTCTTCGGATGCTGCCTCACGATCTCGTCTCGCCGCATTGATACGGTTCATCGATTCTTTTACTTTTTGATCCGGATCAATATCAGTCAACAAAGTTTTGATGATTTCATATCCATAATCATCCATGACTTCCGCAATGTTTTGGCGAACAGCTGTCGCAATATCATCTTTTTTTGAGAATACGTCATCGAGATCCAATTTCGGAACTTCAGCACGAACATCATCAAAAACATAAGAAGCAATTTGTCCACGTGGATTATCCAACGAATAATAGGCGTCTTTTACTTTTTCACGAACTACTTTGTATTGAACAGAAACTTGTATATTGACAAAAACATTGTCTTTGGTTTTCGTTTCAACATTCACGTCAAGTTGTTGCACACGTAAATTTTGAGTCGATGCTTTTCGGTCAATAAACGGAATTAACAAGCCAAAACCAGAATTGGCTATGCGTTGAAATTTACCAAGTCGTTCAACAACAACCGCTGTTTGTTCCGTTACAATTAATACACTTTTAACAAGTAAAAGCAAAACTACAATTCCTACTATACCCAGTGGAATTAATTCAGATGGGATCATGATGTTATTTTTTTCAATTTGGTTAAATATACGCTTTTCTGGTTAAAAGCACCCTATTATTGTTTTTTTAAAATGTACTTTTCAGCAAGATCACCTGTGATTTTTTTACCTTCCATATCAAGATGAAATAACTGATTTTCGCCTACGAAATATTGATTTGGAACATCAATTCCTTCAAGTGTTATTGTATTTCCAAGTTCATTTCAAGTATATTTTCCACTTATTTTTCGGTATTTTTTATCTTCAAATCCGAGGTAATTTGTTTCCAAAACGAAGGCATTTTCAGGAGAAAGAATGATACTTGTTTCGATTCCTTCACAATCAGCACAGGGTAAAACACCGACATATTTTCCATCCACATCTAAGGTGTTTTTGGCATTGTGTTCGGAAGGATTTATTGTATTTTGTTTGTTATTGTCTGAATTACAAGAAAATACGATTGAAGCGACTGTCATTAATCCTAAAAAAGAAGTTTTCATAAGCCGAATTTTACATTTAAAATACGATTATTTTTCATGCAAATGACAAAGTCCACTTGCATTTTTTGTCTTATTTAGACAGCGATTTCCTTTTTTGGTTGTGCCTGTACATGGAACGGATTCTTTCGGTTCTTGGATTCCTTTTGTGTCTATAATAGATTTTTCTTCTTTGATTTCAACTGGGAAAGGGAAAAAAGTTGTTGGATTGGATTCTGTCGTAATTTGCAATGAAACAGGTAATGAATTAAAAAAATCAATGTGTGTAAAATCTTCTAACAAATCGATCGATAATTGGAAGAATGTTGTTGATTCACTGCTTCCTTCGTGCGGTAACAAAAACCCAAAAGTGGAAACTTGATTGGACTTAAATCGGCAAACGGCTTTATAAAAATGAGTCGGAATCGGGATTTTACCCATTGTTTTGATTGAATCAGAGATCCACAAAGGACCAGTTGTGACCCAAATTGAATCTGATTCTAGCAACAATAGCCTAATTTCACTTTCTATTTTTTTCCATATTCCACGGTTAAATTCGGGCAATTGTGGGCTCATGTTGGAATAGTAAAATGTTTCCATCATCGCTGTATCGGAAAAAGTAAAATCTCCGGCGGGAGCTAAATGTCCTCGATCAAATCCCGATTTGGCATATTCTTTTGCGTGATTGGTCCATTTCGTCAATAAAGGATCAACTTTGAAAGATTTCGCTCGTTCTTCTATTTCTCCATCATAAGGAAGTAAAGTGTATGAAACCCAAGTAGCCTGTTGAAGAAGTGTATCGAAAGAAAGAGTATAATAAAAATGGCGAACCAAACTGTCGTTTTTGGATGGAAAAGTGAAATGATTTTGTGCTTGAATTGGAACAAAATAACTATAAGCAACGAGAAGAAATACAAGTGATTTCAATGAATCTACATTTAATATTTAGTCGCAAGTATAGTAATTTTAAATTGAATATGAAGATGTTAATCTTCGTTTGACTTAAGAATGGACTCGTGTTTTTTCAGTAGTAACATTAAAAAAATGTGCTCTTTTTACTTCCAAATAAATGTTAGATGGTTTACTATGCTATTAATTAAAATTGATCTTACGCGATCACTCCAGAACCAATTAATTCATCATTTGCATACCAAGCTGCAAATTGTCCGGGTGTAATACCTCGTTCGAGCGAATCAAACAAAAGAAACATGCCTTCTTCTCGTCGGATAAGTGTTGCAGGACGCAATTTTTGGCGATATCGAATACGAACATCGTAGCGTTTGCTTTCTCCTATTTTCATTTCATGGTTGGGATTAACCCAATGAATTTCGTTTGGTTGAATATGAAGTGCCCACCGATTCAAAGCAGGATGATCATCTGCTTGACCTGTAAAAACCAAGTTCGAATTCGTATCAATTTGAATCACAAAAGAGGGTAGAGGTCGTCCTCCAACTTGCAAACCTTTGCGTTGTCCAATGGTGTAATAATGTGCACCTTGATGCTCTGCGACTGGAATTCCGTCGGATTCAGTAAATGTAAACGGTTTCACTAATTCGTCTAAATTATCTTCAGTCGGTGCCAATGAATGATAAGAAACCAATTGTTGATTGTTCGCTGGGATTTCAATTACTTTTCCTTTTTTTGGTTGTAATTGCTGTTGTAAAAAGGTCGGTAAGCTGATTTTACCAACAAAACATAATCCTTGTGAATCTTTCTTTTCCGCTGTGATTAATCCAGCTTCTTTGGCAATTTCTCTTACTTCTGATTTGAGATATTCTCCAATTGGAAACAAGGCTTTCGCTAATTGATCTTGACTCAATTGACACAAAAAGTAAGATTGATCTTTGCTTGGATCTTTTCCTGCTAAAAGTCCAAAAGTACCGTCAGCATGCTCTATTTTACGGCAGTAATGCCCCGTTGCCACAAAGTCTGCTCCGAGATTTTCAGCTGCTTTTAGAAATACATCAAACTTAATCTCGCGGTTGCACAAAACATCCGGATTGGGCGTGCGACCTTGCTCGTATTCATTGAACATGTAATCAACAATACGTTCTTTGTATTCTTTACTTAAATCAATTACTTGAAATGGAATTCCGAGTTGATTGGCGATTAACAAAGCATCATTTGAATCATCAATCCAAGGGCAATCGTTTGATAAAGTTACTGTTTCGTCGTGCCAATTGCGCATGAACATTCCAATCACTTCATAGCCTTGTTGCTGTAGTAAATATGCTGTTACACTTGAATCTACTCCTCCTGATAATCCTACTACTACTCGTTTCATTTGTTGATTGTTACTTGCTTTTGCGGTGTATGTTTTGTTTGAAATCTTTGTTGTTAACAATGAAAACACAAAATTACGTTATTTCCATCTAATTTCTCCTTTTTTCCCTTTCTTAACACTTTTTTTCTTACTTTTTGCAATCGATTGGTTTCTCATTCTATATTTGCAACTAATTGGTTTCATAAAAAAGTTTTAGGATGAGAAAATTAAAATTACAAATGCAAGTGAGTATCGATGGGTTTGTGGGAGGACCGAATGGTGAGATGGATTTCGTAACTATGCCCTGGTCGGCAGATTTAGACCAACATGTGACTGATTTGACAAAACCTGTTGATACTATTGTATTTGGAAAAAATTTAGCAATGGGTTTTATTCCATATTGGGCAAGTAGTCCTGAAGGAGTTGATCAAGAAACGTTGGATAAATTCAACCTTTCCAAGCGATTTGTTTTTTCAAATTCTATGACTGAACACGAATGGGAGAATGTTGACTTAGTTTCAGGTGATTTGAAAGAAAACATCGATAAAATCAAATCCAAACAAGGTGGAGAGATCATCGTGTATGGTGGAAGTTCGTTTGTTGCTTCTTTGTTAAAAGAAAATTTGATTGATGAAATTAATTTGTTTATCAATCCAACGGCGATGGGAAAAGGTATGCCGATTTTTCATTTGTTGGACGAGAAAAAAGGGTACCATCTCAGAGATGTAAAGAAGTTTGATTGTGGAATCGCCTTATTGCAATACCAATTGTTGCCATGAGAAGAGACGTTTTTCAGGCAATTGCAGATCCGACAAGACGCGCAATTATCGCGCTGATCGCTTTGCAAGCATTAACACCGAATGCGATCGCTCAGCATTTTGACGTTAGTAGACAAGCGGTATCCAAACATTTGAAAATTTTGACAGAATGCGAATTAATTCAATCGCGGTCAGAAGGAAGAGAAATTTATTATCAATTAGAAGTCAACAAGATGAAAGAGATTGATCACTGGTTAGAACAGTTTAGAAAGATTTGGGAAAATCGCTTCGATCAACTGGATCAGGTGTTGGCACAATTAAAATCAAAACAAGATGAAAAATAGTTTATTATTTGATTTTCAGGTAAACAAAGAAAAAAATCAAATTTTGGTGAGCCGTGAGTTTGCCGCAGAAAAAGAGTTGGTTTGGATAGCTTGGACGACTCCAGAATTGATTGATTTGTGGTGGGCTCCGAAACCGTATTTCACCAAAACAAAGACCATGGATTTTCGGAATGGAGGAATGTGGTTGTATGCTATGTGCGGTCCAAACGAAGAAGTTCATTGGTGTCGAGCAGATTATGAGCAGATTGTTCAACACGAATCTTTTGCTGCTTTAGATGCTTTTTGCAACGAAGAAGGGGAGATCAATTCTGATTTTCCAAGATCACATTGGACGAATCAATTTGTTTCAATGGGAAATACAACGCGTGTGGACATCGTGATTCAGTATAATTCCTTGGATGAATTACAACAAATTGTTGAATTTGGATTCAAAGAAGGATTTACGGCGGCTTTAGAGAATTTGGATCAGTATTTTTCCGCACAATTACTTTTGCAGAAAAAATTCAAAAAATCCAACGCAGCACGAACCAGTTTTTATGTCAATTTCCCAGGCAATACCGAAGAAGTGTTTGAATTTTATCGTTCCGTTTTCCGAACCGAGTTTAATGGTGGCATTCATCGGTTTGGCGATATTCCTGTAGGAGAAGGACAACCTGCTGTTGCTGAAGAATTGAAAAAGATGATTTTACACGTAGAATTGCCTTTGCTCGGGAACACGATTTTGATGGGAACTGACGCACCGAAAGAAATGGGATTCACGCTCACACCAGGAAATAATATGCACATTCAGTTGGAACCCGATTCTAGGGAAGAAGCGACGCGTTTATTTAACGAACTTTCGGTTGGTGGAAAAATTGAAATGCCCATAGCAGATGCCTTTTGGGGAGCTTATTTCGGTAGTTTTACCGATCGTTATGGAATCAATTGGATGATAAATTACACAAACGTTTAATCGATGGAGCCAATTAAAAACCCCTTGGTAGATGCGTATATTGCTGATTTTTCGGGTTTGACCAGAAAGAGATTAGAGGAAATTCGCGCCTTTATTTTGGATGAAATCCCGATGGTAGAGGAAACCATTTCTTACAAAATGCCGGCATACAAATACAAGGGGAAAATCCTGGTGTACTTTGCCGGATACGCCAAGCACATTGGTTTTTATGCGACACCAACGGGTCACAGTGAATTCAAGGACGAAATGGCGGTATACAAACAGGGGAAGGGTTCGGTGCAATTTCCCTTGGATCAGCCTTTGCCGGAATCATTAATTCGCCGCATTGTACAATTTAGAAAAGCAAGTTATGAGTAAACGCACCTGCCCAGCGGGACACGTATTTGAGAAAACAAGTTCGTGTCCCACTTGTCCGATTTGTGAACAACAGAAAAGACCCCAAAATGGCTTTCTTTCGGGTTTATCCGCCCCCGCTCGTCGTGCATTTGAAGCCCAAGGCATTCTAAGCGAGGATCAAGTCAAGCAACTATCCAAAAAAGAAATTCTGTCGTGGCACGGAGTGGGGAAATCTACGATTATATATTTGGAACGGTATTTTGAAACAGAGTGGAAATAAAAAAGCGAGAAAGACTTTCATCATTCTCGCTCTCATTATTTTTCTGTTTGTGGAGTCGGAGGGGGTTGAACCCTCGTCCAAACGACGAGTTTCCAAGCTTTCTACATGCTTATTCTTTGATTTATTTTCGAGGAAGAGACGGACAAAGACACCCAACTGTTTCCCTTAGATTCTAAAATTTCATGTCGAAGTAGAATCATCATCGACACTATTCCATCGGGATGAACTCCCGTATGCAAAACCAGATGGACAAAAGTGTTGCGAGAGTACTTGTCTGGGCTACTGTGCTTCACCTAGATTAAGCTCGATTAACATTCCGTTAATTAAGCAGCAAGTGCGTATGACGTGTTGTCAATTATATTTTGTGACATG
>CAYRMV010000124.1:0-9368 GCA_964425255.1 uncultured Flavobacteriales bacterium | reverse complement strand
CAATTAAATAGGTATAGAGATTAGTGTTTTTTTTGCTGTCCAATATGACTACCTTCTCAATTAGCTTATTTAAATCTTGTAGCTGCTTTTGTAAAGGAGAGTTTGCATTTCTAACATCTGGATTTGGATGATAATCTATAAACTCGTTTTGCTTTGAAATTAAAAACTGAATCGCATACTTCGTTTTAGGGTTGTGTGATTCTAAACTGTTCAATAATATATTGAATCTAGTTTGAATGCGATCGTCTTCTATTTGCCAACTTTTTAAAATAGAAAGTTCAAATAACATCAATGATTTGGCAACTTCTTCTAATGATAATTTCATCAATGAATAAACTCTTGGAAGTCTTCCTAAAGAATCCATGATTAGCGCGTCGCCATATAGACCAAAAGCATTTATAACTGAGTAAACAGCACCTTTTTTAAATTCTGCGGCTTCAATAGGATTATATTTTTGTTCTGCTTTGGTCATCTAAAAAGGTGTTTCAATATTTAATTCCTCACAAAAAGCTGCAATAGCTGATTTTGACACCGACATATCTTTTTCAATTTGTTTCAATTCTTGAGATAATGCAGTAATATCAATGTTTTCTTCTTCTTCAAATGTATCAACATAGCGTGGAATATTTAAGTTGTAATCATTGTCCTCAATTTCTTGTAAAGAAACTGTTCGGCTGTATTTTTCGATTGTCTCGCGATTTTGATATGCATTTACAATTTTAACAACATCTTTGTCTTCCAACACATTTTGATTGCCTTCTTTTTTGAAATTTCCCTCACCACTAGCATCAATGAAAATGATATTATCGTCCGCTTTTCGACATTTTTTTAAGACCAAAATACAAGTTGGTATCGATGTACCAAAAAAGATGTTTGCTGGCAAACCAATGACTGCGTCTAAGGCATTCATGTTAGAAATGATGTATTTTCTAATTTCACCTTCAGCTGAACCTCGAAACAAAACACCATGTGGAAAGATACTTGCCAGAATTCCATTATCCGATAATTGATACAACATGTGTTGCAAGAAGGCAAAATCTGCTTTGGTTTTTGGTGCAAGTTTCCCAAATTGGCTAAATCTGGGATCTGTGTTATTCAATGGATTATCAGCACCTTTCCAATGAGCAGAAAATGGAGGATTTGCAACAATTGCCTCGAAGCGTAATTCTGAATGTTTCGGATTTTCTAGGGTGTCCTCATGTATGATATTGAAATCACTGAAATGTACATTGTGCAAAATCATGTTCATACGAGCCAAGTTGTAGGTGGTACGGTTTAACTCCTGACCGTAAAACTCACTCACATCTGCTTCTTTTTTAACTCTTAGTAGCAGGGAACCAGAACCACATGTTGGATCATAAACTGATTTTATTTTTTCTTTTCCTGTTGTTACAATTTTAGATAAAATTTTAGAAACTTGTTGAGGAGTATAGAATTCACCGGCACCTTTACCAGCACCTGCAGCAAATTTTCCAATCAAGTATTCATACGCATCGCCTAACACATCAGATTCGATGTCTTCTAATCTAAAATCAATCTTATCCAGTTTTCTTAAGATTTTTACAATAATCGTATTACGAGCACTTACCGTTCGACCTAATTTAGTTGAATTCAGATCTAAATCCTCAAACAAGGCATTAAAATCTTCCTCGGAATCGGTACCCATGGTACTTTGTTCAATGTGATTTAAGATTTCTTTTAAATCATCAATGATGTAATTGTCTTCTTCCAATTGTTCAATGTCTTCATCACTTTCTTCTGAAGTTGAATTACTTCCTTTATGCGCAATTACTGAGAACAATTGAGAAGGCTCTAGGTAATATCCCAATTTTAATAAGGATTCTTCTTTAATTGCATCTAATGTTTCTTTATCGGTAACTACTTTGAAATCCTTTACTGGTTCACTTTCCAACAATTCGTTCGCGTAAAGTAGTTGTTTTTCGGAAAGGTATTTGTAAAAGATGAAACCTAAAATGTAATCACGGTAATCATCCGGGTTGATTTTGCCACGCAGTAAATTGGCTATTTCCCAAAGTTTTCCCTCTAATATTTTTCTTTGTTCTTCTGACATTTTTTTATCTTAATTTATTTTGTGCTATGTAAGGTTTTGGGATCATAAGTCGTTTTCGAGGGTTATGTTCACATCAATTTTCCAACGGTTGTTTGCTGAACCGGGTTTTTCATTTTTCGAAGGACTCAAGAGCATTGGGTAGTGTTTTTGAGTTTCTAAATGCATTTGTATTACCTCTATAATTTTTTCATTTACATCAAATTGTTCCAACAAATATCCCATTCGTTGAAATGTGCTCACATGAGGGTACCAGGTAAGCAATTCAATTACATCTTCTACTACTACTATCTCTGCCAATTCTTCAATAATTGCCAGTATTCGATTGATACCACCTAACTTATTTTGAAAATGAAGTAAATCTGCTAATGTTAAAGCTGGAGAAGAAATACTAAATAAACCTGCATCCGATTTTTTTTGGATGATATTTTTCTTCGGCCAGTGGGTTGATTGAAAAAAATTCAAATTAAAATTCCCTTTCTTTATATCACGCATCTTTGCACCATTGCAAATGATGTAATCTTGCTGAATTTGTTGATGCGCTGCTCCGTGCAAAGCAGCAGCAGAAAATAAACCTAGATAATAATCCCTACCGATAAACGAAAATAACTTTTCGACATATAATTGAATTGGTATTTTGGATACATTCTGGTACTTTGCTGGAATGATTACATAAAAACCTTTTCTTAAATTTTGAATTTGTTTCCTTTTGCTCAAACGAACGAATTCTGTTTTCAAAGTGGTTTCTGGTGCATTGCAATTATTTAGTACGTCTTCGTTCGAAAAGCCATATATTTCATAGCTTTGAAGAGTTCTAATATATTCAGCAATTTGCATTTAGTTAGTATTAATTTGCGAAAAGTATGAAATATTCATACAAATCGCAAGAAAAAACTAGAATAGTTGTAGTTTTTTCAAAATTTCAATTAATTCCTCCTGCGGAAAACAATCACTTTTATCCTTCCGAAATGACGAATGCGACCATATTCCTGGATTGCCGTTCATGGCTGAACTTGAATAGTCCCACATTTCGGGATTGTAGGTTTTGGGGATGTTGTAGGTTTCGCACAAGTAATTCAATAGAATCTGTAGGGAATTCAATTGTTTGTCAGTGTACTTTTGATAATACTTTGAACCTCGAAATGGTTTTTCTAATTCAATTACTTCGTCATTTGGTACAATTGTTCCGACGGATGAGGTGAAGGTTGCTTGGATGCTGGATTTGATGGGACTGCGTTTTAACGGTCCCCATGCGCATAGTTCGATTCCGATGGATTGTCGGTTCAGCTGTTTATTATTTTTTGCTTTAGTACCCAAATGATATGCCCAATGTTTGGAACTAAAGCACTGGTGGATGACTCCTTCGCGATCGATGATGAAGGCTGTGCCTATTCGGGCTGGGGTTTTTGCCCATCCTGCTACAACGTTTTTGGCGTTGCCGTTGGATACGGTGTGGTGGATTACGATTTGTTTTTTTGGGTGAACTTCTTGGTAGTATTGGGTTTCTTTTAGTCGGACTTGGACGATTTTTGATGTGTCGAGTTTTTTCATGTTTTTAGATTTTAGATTTACGGATTGCGGATTACGAATTACGGATTGCGGATTTGCGGATTTGCGGATTACGGATTACGGATTGCGGATTACGGATTAAGAATTGCGAATTAGCGGATTGTGGATTGCGAATTACGGATTGCGGATTAAGGATTGCGAATTACGGATTAGTGGATCAATGACGTAAGCTTTGCTTTGTTACGATGCTGATGATTCGCGTCAGCATTGTGGATTAAAAGATTATTTGTTTTCCCTACGCTAACGTTTGGTCTTCGAAAGTTTCACTCTCCCTGCACTAACGTTTGGTCTTCGAAAGTTTCACTTTCTCTTATCTTGGGCGGATTCAGGAAATGCGACGAGATTGAACATTTCACGGAGGCGGGATCGGACTCGGTTGCCGTAGATTTTTTCGAGTTCGTCGGCATTGAGGTTTGTGGTGGCGTGGGTGATGATTTTCTGACTTTTGAAGAGTTCGTAACGGCTAAGTAAAATTTCTCCGATGACGTTGCATTCGTTGCCAAAGTGTTTCATGTTTTGTTCGACACCGAGATCATCAAAACAGTAGTTGTTAAGTGATTTTCCATATTTTTGGAGCACAGGAAATCCTTCTTTGTTGAATTCGATGTTAATGTACCGGGTTGGGAGTAGAATGCTTTTTTTGGCTGGAATGGCCAGGTGATTGAATACTTTCATGAGTGATGTTTTTCCGCAGCCTACGGGGCCGATTAATAAAATTCCCTTTTGTGGATTGATGTTGAATTGTTGGCAAGATTCAAGGTCTTCAATGCTATAGACAAACAGTTTTTTCAATATTTCGACATCGGATTTGTGAAATCGAAATTGGGGATCAATGGACAGTTTTGCGTAATTTTTCAGATAAACGAGTGTTTTAACAAAATCGTATTGGATGTAGTTTCCCTCTCGCGTGTAATGATCATGTGATTTGAAAAGATGTTCCATGTTTTAGTGTATTAATCTTGTTCTTGGTTCCACATTCCTAAAGAGGAATGGCGTAATTTTTATCTTGGTCCACATTCAGGTAAGCGTTTATTTTCTCAAGATCTTGTTTTTGGAATTTGTTTGCATTCAAAATCCAATTGTTTGCAGCTGCACGCCAATTTTTCATTTTATTTTTTCCAACCATCCAACCGTTTGCCTGGTAGTAATTGAAAAACTTATGTGCTTCGGATATCGGTTTTTGCTTTTCTTGAAAATAGCTTTCCACTTCCTCCAAATTTTTTGGTGTACTATTGTCCTGTTTCTCATTCTCCGTTTTGACTTTTTTAGAAATCCTTTTTTCATTTTTAGCTTTTTTATCGTTTACTAATTCGATAGAATTAGTGTTTGTATTAGTTTTATATTGTTTTATAAGAGGTCGCACGTGCATTACAGCACCATTATCACTACCTTTATCACTACCATTATCACTACCATTATCAGTACCTTTATCAAAAGTGATAATGGATACACTACTGCTTTTGTAGCGGTTAAAGGAAGGATTGTAATGGATGTACCCCCAATCATGTAGTTCTTTTAAGCACTTTGTGTAGGTGTTAGCAGAACCGATTTTTGCTTCGCTCATAATCACCTCCCTTACGATTTGAAAATCATTCGAAAATTGATTAAAATTCCAGCTGTGAAACAGCGCATAGTACAAACTGATGTGCCAGGGATTGAGGCGTTCATCTTGCGCGAATTTCTCATGAATCCAAGATAAATGTTTGATATAGTTTACCTGTTGTTTCACTTTGCAAAGATTTAGTGATCTGAGGGAGTGTTGAATTTGTTTTGATCAATGACTTTCATGATGTCCTCGTAGGAAAACAAGATCGTACCTCCAATTTTGGCAAATGGAAGTGTGCCATTGATTCGAAGGTTCTGGAGTGTTCCGGGAGATATTCCAAGCATTTTTTGAACTTGATAGGATTTGAGGAAGCGTTTGCCCATGATTTCGGTGTAGCTTTTTTGTTGCGGAGAGCTGATTAATGATTTAATAACCTCGATTAACTCATTTTTCAATTCGATTCTGAAGATGTCTAAATCTTCTTGAGTGATACCATTTGATGCCATTTGTTTTTCATTTTTGATTTCGACAAAGTGAAATAAAATAAATGATAAATCAGGGTTGCACAAGGTTGTTCAACCTTTGTTGTGTCCCTTTAAATATGGGCAATCCAGCGGTTTCAATTTATCTAAATTTTTTATAATGTGAATTTTTATTTACATTTATTGCACAGTTTTTACCGTATGGATACAGAGAATGGAAATCTACGCGATGAATTTTTGAAAGAAGAATTGGCTGCCTACATGACTGCACATTCAATAGACGATTTTACTTTTTTCTCTTCAATGACACCGGAAGAAATGATGGAACTTCCTGGAATGGAAATTCAGTTAATTGCTTACATTGAAAAACTCAAAAACAGGGATTAATCTTTTCTCAAACTCGCTATTACGTTTTGAAGAAGAATGATCAATTCTTTCTTCGTGTTTTCTTCTTTGTTGTAATATTTATTTCGAATGCCGTCTAAAGTCAGTTGATCTTTTGCATTTGTATTGAAATTATCGGTAATCAGTTCCGCTAATCGAGTTGGCGATGTTTCATAAAAAAAACCATTTTCATTCATACTACGCAACAGTTGAATCAAAACAGAAGCATTGGTTTTGAGTTTAATTTTGGATTTATTTGGTTATGTTTTTTTTGTTTCTGTTTTTGCAATAATCTCGAAATGCGAATATTTCATTTCGTATTGAACGATTTTTTTCAATTGGTCTTTGAGGGCAATTTCTGATTCGTTGTACATGGATCGGATCCGGATCGGTAAATTACTGAAAAGAAGAAATTGACTGAGGTAATATCTCGTTTTTTCTGTTGGATCCTTTATTTTATCCGCTTCTTTGAAAAAGTGATCAGATAACCAATTCAAGAATTGAAAGTGGTTAAAATTCATTTCGATTAAAAATTCGATTAATGATTTTTCAGTGATGCTATTTGGGTGATTTGCTTCTTGAAGAAACTTGTCCAAATGATGAATGAATGAAACCATGAAATTCTGCCTTTTGTGCGTCAGGTTGTTTTTTGAAGAATTGACAACATAATCTGAAAGCGTACTGTAAATAATTTGTTTTAAAGACGCAGAAATGGGAGCTGGAGTCAATTTCGCTTCAATTGAAGCGATTTTTCGTTGATTTTTTATTAGGTTTTCCCCCATCCAGATTGATGATGTTTCGAAATCATCCTCCAAGCAAAGTTTGTATCGTTGGTCAAGCTTCTCAAGAAGGTTTTCTAAGTTCACAATAAGTGCAATTAAGTAATCTCGTTTTTGATATTGGTCTTTGATCTCGAGTTTACAATTTTGTATATCGAGGTTGTTCAATTTGAGTGCATCATAGATGTTCTGGTTCAATTCAAATTTCAGTTTTTGGAACCAATTCATTCGGTCCTTCTTTTTGGAAATAGTCAAGTTTACATTTTTGATTGCCTTCAAAAATTCAGTATTTCTGTTTTCGATTTCCAGTAAGAAATGATAGTATTTCAAATGATTTTCATCGATCTTGTTCCAATCACAAGCATGTTCGATTGTCAGGTTGTATTTTGTTTTGTTTTTTGAAAAATGAATGGATTGTATATTAGATTTTTCGATTTGCCAATCATCTAGATAGTTTTCAATGTTTTTGATTTGTTCTTCTAGATCGAAAACGTTCATTTGGTTAGAAATCATTGAAGTAAAAAGAGGATGCATGGTGTTGATGTTTTCCCGTTTTTGGATTTCAAAAACTTGATTTCTCTTTTTCATAAAGAAAATGCTCAATGACGTTGAGCGAGGTGAGTGATCACTTAATTTGGTTATGCATTCATCTTTTTGGGCGAACAAATACTGGTTTAATTTTGCCGGTTTGTATATCCATTCGTCGTAACTAAATACATGATCGTAAAAGTTTTTCATACGTTAAAGTCTGTTATTTGAATAGTTAAACAGCATGCTAGAACGGAAAATTAATGTTATAGTATCAACTATAACGTAAAATTAACATTATTTAGTTGAATTAAAAAAAAGCCCTGGTTGAAAACCAAGGCTTTTGAATGTTAGCCAATTTTATTGAGTGATCGGTCGGATTCTGTTCCAAACAACTTTGCACGAAGCAATTTCATATCGTCACTGACTTTTTTCTCAACCACCTTTGCATAAATTTGGGTTGTCCGGATGCTGTTGTGACCAAGCATCGAGCTGACAGTTTCGATTGGGACACCGTTGGCCAAGGTAACTGTTGTTGCGAAAGTATGACGAGCGATGTGTGAAGTGAGGTGTTTTTTGATGTTGCAAATGTCTGCTATTTCGGATAAATAGGCATTGTACTTTTGATTTGAATTAACCGGAAGTAATTTGTTGTACTTGACACAATACGGATGGTTTTTGTACTTTTCAATGATTTCAATGGCAACAGGCAAAAGTGGAACGCTTTCTTTTGTGCCCGTTTTTTGTCTGTTTGTTGAAAGCCACCATTCGTTGTCTAATCCACGCATCATGGCGTCGTGTTCGAAATTATAGATATCGGAATAGGCAAAGCCTGTGTAGCAACAAAAAATGAACACATCGCGAACTTCAGCAAGGCGTTTGTTGTCAATTTTCTTGTGTTGTAAAAGGTGTAATTCTTCGTGGTTGAGAATTTCTCTTTCGGGAGCCGTATAGCTGCATTTGAATAAATTAAATGGGTTGCTTGGTATCCAATCAAGACCTACGGCTAAGTTCATGATTGTTTTGAGGTTTTTGATGTACTTGTGAGCGGTGTTTGACTGAATCAATTGAACAGTCAATAGGTAGTGTTCGAATTCGGAAACAAAGCGTAGGCGAATGTCTGGAAGCTCCATGTCTGAAACTTGGTACTGGTAATGCATGAATGCAACGACTTTGTTTTTGGTGATCAAATACCTGGTGTGAGTGGCTTTGGTGATTTTTCCAATTTTGACTTTTTCTTGCTGCTTAATGAGGTGATACTCGAATGCGTCGAGGATGGTTTTGTGTTTGGGCTTGGGTTGGTCGATAGGTTTACCTAAATAGGTTAATTTAATAATGGTTGCCGTAATATTACTTTCTGTGGCTAAGAGTTGCAGGAAGTGTTTGTTAAGATTCGATTTCTCTTTGTCAATTAATGTGTTTACCGCAATGTAATTTTCTTTGCCTGCTTTGACACATTCTTTTTTTGCGTCCCAATTGGCAACGTTAACCATAACTCGAGTTGTAATTACGGCTCTTTGATAATTGTATGTTATTTTAAAGCAAAGTGGTGATACACCATTTTTACCTCTTTGCTTGTCACAATAGGCTTTGATTTTGAACTGATTTTTCATTTCTTCTTTCATAATTTGCAATTTGTTGAATTAGACATTAACTAATGAAAAGAAGTCTCTAAAACTCATCAAACTACAACAAATTAAATTTCTAACTATCAATTGATTGGATTGATTTTGCTAGCAATTTTACGAAAAATAACTGCTAGCAAATATACTAGCATTTTTTTTGTATTTCTTTGATATATTTTGATTCTAAACGATAGAATCAATCCATGAAATTTGATGTAATTTGTTGATTTTGAAAGGTAAGGACATAAAAAAAGCCTTCCGATTGGAAGGCTTTAGTGATCCCGCTGGAATCACCACTGGCGTTTCTTGTTTCATTTGGTTTCATCTCATTTCTTTATATGTTTTTATATATCAATACTTTATATCGGAAATAAAAAGATTTAAGAT
>CAYRMV010000123.1:0-9496 GCA_964425255.1 uncultured Flavobacteriales bacterium | reverse complement strand
CCGGTTTTGGAGAAGGATTACATGAATTAGGAAAAACCAATCCAAATGTTGTTGGTTTATGTGCCGATTTGACTGGGTCTTTAAAAATGGACGCATTTCAAAAAGATTTTCCAGAACGCTTCTTCCAAGTAGGAATTGCAGAAGCAAACATGATTGGAATGGCTGCTGGTATGACAATTGGAGGAAAAATTCCTTTCACTGGAACTTTTGCCAACTTCTCAACAGGTCGTGTATATGATCAAATTCGTCAATCAGTCGCTTATTCCAACAAGAATGTCAAAATTTGTGCTTCTCATGCTGGTTTGACTTTAGGTGAAGACGGTGCTACACATCAAATTTTGGAAGACATCGGAATGATGAAAATGTTACCAAACATGACAGTAATCGTTCCTGCTGATTTCAATCAAACGAAACAAGCAACTATAGCAATTGCAGAACATGAAGGACCTGTTTATTTGCGTTTTGGTAGACCTGTGATGCCTATTTTTGTTAAACCAGATGCTGATTTTCAAATTGGAAAAGCGGATGTATTAACCGAAGGAACGGATGTTACAATCATAGCATGTGGTCATTTGGTTTGGAAATCGATTGAAGCTGCACAACAATTGGAAAAAGAAGGTATCCATGCAGAGGTCATTAATATGCACACCATCAAACCATTAGATATTCAAGCAATCTTGAAATCGGTGCAAAAAACGGGATGTGTCGTGACTGCAGAAGAACACATGATTGCAGGAGGTTTAGGTGAATCTGTAGCTCAGGTTTTAACTAGAAACTTACTAGCTCCTCAAGAATTTGTTGCTGTAAATGATACTTTTGGAGAAAGTGGTACACCAATGGAATTAATGACAAAATACGGAATTGACACGGCAAACGTGGTTGAAGCGGCTAAAAAAGCAATTGCTCGAAAAAAATAATCCGATCAAATAATAACTAATTTTGAAACTCTCAATCGATTTGGTTGGGAGTTTTTCTTTTCCTTCTGATTTCAATTACTTTTGTAAAAAAAAGAAAAATGACTCCGCAAGAACTATTTTTAAATAAATTAGGACAAACAAATCAGTTTCCATTTCTCATCGAAATTGAACGTGCTGAGGGAATCTATTTATACGACAAAAACGGAAAAGCGTATATGGATATGATTTCTGGAGTTTCCGTATCGAATGTTGGACATGGTCACCCAAAAATCAAACAAGCCATTCACGATCAAGTGGAAAAATACATGCATACGATGGTTTATGGCGAATTTGTTCAAGATAGTGTCAATCAATTTGCAGAAAAACTAACTTCGCTTCTTCCAGAGCAACTCAATTGTGTGTATCCTGTAAATTCAGGAACAGAAGCAAACGAATCAGCTATTAAATTAGTAAAGCGAGTTACAAAACGCACTGAAATAGTTTCTTTTAGAGGTTCTTACCACGGAAGTACGCATGGTTCAATGAGTATTTCTGGAAACGAAACAAAAAAAATAGCATATCGTCCATTGTTATCGGATGTTCGTTTTATACGACACAATGAGCTGGAAGATTTAAATCAAATTACGACAAAAACGGCTGGAGTCATTCTAGAAACCGTACAAGGAGATGCTGGTGTTCGCAATTCTTCAACCGAATTTCTTGCTGCACTTCGCAAAAGATGTGACGAAGTAGGTGCTTTGCTCATTTTTGACGAAATTCAATGTGGAATGGGAAGAGCTGGACGGAACTTCGCTTTTGAAAGATCAGGAATTATACCAGATGTATTGACTTTAGGTAAAGCATTGGGGGGTGGACTTCCAATTGGCGCGTTGGTATCGAGCAAAGAAAATTTATGGGAATTTACTTACAATCCCATGCTTGGCCACATCACAACTTTCGGAGGAAACCCAGTAATTTGTGCAAGTGCAAATGCATTTTTAGATGTTCTATCCACTGAAATTGATTATTCCGAAGTAGAACGTTTGGGTCAATTATTAGTCGACTTAATTAGTCAAAACAACGAAATAAAAGAAGTTAGACGTGTGGGAATGATGTTTGCTTTCGACATGGTTTCTTTCGAAAGAGTAGAAAAAATTGTAAAAAACTGTTTGGAAAATGGATTAATTGCTTTTTGGTTTTTATCCCATCCGTATAGTTTTCGACTTTCTCCTCCACTTTCCATTACAGAATCGGAAATTAGAAAAGCAGCTGACATCATTTTGAATGCAATAAAACAAACTGAATGAACCGTAAAATCAACAAATTGCACCGTTCAGTCAAAAAAAATGAAAAAAAAGTCAAAAAAAATTTTGCAAATATCAAAAAGCCTATTATATTTGTGTCAGGTTTAGTTGTAAAAGGTAGGTTAGGTTAGTTAGGTTAGAAGAGAGTGAGACGCCCGTCTCACTCTTTTTTTTGCAATTATTGTTACTGAACTATCCTTCTGAATGACTATTTTTGTGAGAATAGTAACAACAATTGAAACATGAAATACAATCTTTCTGAAATCATTTCTTTAATCAAAGACCGAAGAACCGTTTATCCTGAAAGCTTTTCTACTCGAAAAATCCAAAAAGAACAAATTGAAACGATTCTTAACGCTGCAATTTGGGCTCCAACGCATGGAAACACGCAACCATGGCGATTTACCGTTTTCACAGAAAAAGCACTTGAAAATTTAGCCGATTTTTTAGGAAAAACCTATTTGGAAGTTGTTCCAACCGAAAAACAAGATGATAAAAAACTAGCTAAATTATTGACTCGACCAAAAATGGCAACAGCAATCATTGCCGTTTCGCTTAAGAGAGATGAAACAGGTCGAATCAGTGAATTAGAAGAAACAGAAGCAGTTGCAGCAGCGATTCAAAATATGCTTTTAACAGCTACAGCCTACGGAATAGGTTCATTTTGGGCTACACCAGCTCTCATTTATAAACCTGCCATGAATACCTATTTGGGGTTAGAGGAAAACGACAAATGCTTGGGATTGATTTATTTGGGTTATTCCAAAGACGAATGGCCCAAAGGACAGCGCAAACCTATCGAGTATATTACAACTTGGAGAAGCGAATAAAATAAAATTAGGCAAGGTTCGTTAAAAATTGAATAGAAAGGAGCTTCGGTTCAATCAATCAAACTTACTGTTGAGATTTTCAAGAAAATGATTGTTTAAATATTTCTTAATTTGGCAAAAAAAGAAAACATGTTGAAATTTGTTGTTTTAGTAATCCTGATTTTTGGAAATATACATTCTTTTTTAGCTCAAACAAAAAAAGAGAAAGTCCCCTCCTATTTTGGACTTCAATTTAAACCTTTAATACCCGGAGATTTTTTAGGTGAATCATCGACGACACTTCAAAACGGTGGATTCAAAGCAATCTACAATCAACAATTTGGTTATTCATTTGGAGCTGTAACACGCATTGGAATAACAGATTTAATCAGCATCGAAACAGGAATCAATCAAGTTCAACGAAATTATTCAATTGACTTTTCTCTAGCTGATTCGAACTTGACTTCTCAAATGAATTTTGGAATGATTAGTTATGACATCCCTGTAAATGGATTGATTTACATCCGCTTGACAGAAGAACTGTATATGAATGCATCTTTGGGTGGTTCTATGGTATTCAATCCGTCCAACGTAGCTAAAATCATATACCCAAGGGGACTTAACGAATTTATTCATGAAGGAAGGAGAAGATCGCGTGTTGGATTTGAAATAAATGCAAACATCGGTTTTGAATGGAGAACTGAAAAATCAGGTTTCTTCTATGTCGGAGCATCTGGACGAATTCCGGTTCAACCCATTTTTGATATAGCAGCAGCTTGGGGACATCAAAAAGTAAGTGATCAAATCTTTCAAGTGGGAGAAATGAACGGAACATACTTGGCATTTGATTTTCGTTATTTTTTCCCGAACATCAAAAACAAAGGAACACAACCCATCAAAGGACCAATCGAATAAAAAAAATGAATCAACAAGAACAAATAGAATATTGGGTAAAAACCCTCGAACTCCTACCTCATCCTGAAGGAGGATTTTACAAAGAAACATACCGTTCGGAAGAAAATTCAATTTCTGGGTTATCTCTATCAACTTCGATTTACTTTTTGTTGACTTCTGAAAATTATTCTCGTTTCCACCGAATAAAAAGCGATGAGTTATGGTTTCATCATGCAGGAAGTCCAATTTTGGTTCATACGCTCGACAAAGAAAAAGGACACACAGCCACTCCCGTAGGTTCCAATCCCGAAAAAGGATTTCAACCGTATTTTTTGGTGAAAAAAGAAACCATTTTTGGCAGTTCTGTTTTAGAAGAAAATTCTTTTGCCTTGGTATCGTGTGTTGTTTCTCCTGGTTTTCGATTTGAAGATTTTGAATTATTTTCAACAGAACAACTTTTGTCTGATTTTCCAACGCATGAAACAATCATCCGGAAACTTTCATGATACCATCCAAACAAATTTATTTCCTCGGATGGGTCACCTTGTTGATTTTTCCTTTGCCTGCAATTGGAGCTTTATGGTATTTCGAAGACGAAAGTTTGAGCACTATTTTCGGGCTAAATGATTTTTTACATATTGAAAATTTACTTGGATTGGCTTGGGGTATTATTTATGCATTTATCCTTTTAGCTGTCGGTCAAATTCCCTTTTTCTCGAAAGAAATGGAACAACAAAATGAAACGTTATCCGAATTAAAGCTTTCCTGGATTGGTATCATTTTTCTCTCATTCTGCGCTGGATTTGGAGAAGAAATTTTGTTCAGAGCTGGAATTCAACATTGGCTTGGAATAAGCTTGACAACCATTCTTTTCATAGCCATTCATGGTTATTTGAACCCGAAAAAACGAATCTTCTTTTTAGGTCTAATTCTTTTCCCATTTATTTTTTCTTTAGGATATTTTTATTCATCGCTGGGACTTTGGTTTTGTATTGCAGCACATTTTAGTTACGACCTTACTCTTTTCTCAGCTGCCAAATACTTACAAATCACACCAAAAAACGAGTCGAATTGATTCCTTTTAATCAAACCAATTTACTTAGTAATTCGTTATATTTGTACAAAATACGAAAACATGAATCGTTTATACACATTACTTTTCAGTTTGACGCTACTACTGATTACTGAAAAAATAGTTGCTCAAAGTTCTAATTTCCGTTTCGTTCAATTGTTAAACGAAAAACCTCATGATGAGATAGCAACTTCGGTTGAAAATTTGGGCAAAAACACCTTGGAATTTCTCCTGAGAGAAAAAGTAAAAGTAAAACAAGTCACACCCAATTGGATTTACATTCAAGCAAGTCCTTTTCAATTAAATGCATGGCAAAAGCAAGGTTCCATTGGTCAATTTCATTTTGAATTTTCTCAACCGTTTGCTTTGAATGATTCCACACGAATGCATCACCGAGTAAATCAAGTTCACAACGGAACGAATGGATTACCGGCAGCATATACCGGTCAAGATGTGATTATCGGTTATGTTGACCAAGGATTGGATTATACTCATCCCGACTTCAAAGACGCGAATGGTCATACACGTGTTCTTCGTTATTGGGATCACACCTTGCCTTTTGATGCAAATCGAACTCCACAACCTTACAACTATGGACAAGCTTGGGATTCTACTGACATTGCAAATGGAATTTGTACAAGCATCGAAGCCGGTTCAGCGCATGGAACAACAGTAGCTGGTGTAGGTTCCGGAAACGGGCTTGCAAATGGCAAAGAAAAAGGAATGGCGCCCAATTCAAAAATAATTATTGTTGAATCAAATTTTGGTTTAGCCAATTGGACCATGACTATTGCTGATGCCTGTGATTACATCTTTAAAGTCGCTGATACGCTCGGACTTCCTGCAGTTGTTAATTTAAGTTTGGGAACATATCTTGGTTCTCACGATGGAAACGATGCTGCAAGTCAATTAATGGAATCCTTACTCGATGCAAAACCCGGTAGAATTATTGTTTCTGCTGCTGGTAATTCCGGAAACTGGCAAAAATACCATGTTCGTGGAAATGTGGATCAAGATACCTCTTTTGTTTGGTTAAAAAACAATCCAAGTGGTCAGTTAGGTGCAAATACCATTTACTTCGATTTGTGGGCTACTCCATCTGAGATCAATCAAGTGAAGTACGCATTTGGTGCTGATAGACCTGATCCAAGTTATGGTTTTGTGGGTAGAACGGAATTTCGATTTGCTAATAGTTCCTTAAACACACCAATTTATGATACTTTATATAATCAAGCAGGTCAGCAGTTAGCAACCATTCAAATTTATACCTCTGTTGAAAATGGTGCATACCACATGGAAGCGTATTTTAGCAAAGTCGATTCTACGTCTTATTTGTACCGCTTTATGACAACAGGAAATGGAAAATATGATTTATGGAGTAATAGACCTCAACTTGGTTTGAACGAGCTAGTAACCTCAATACCAAGTGCAAGTATAATGCCCGAAATTATTCATTATCACATGCCAGATTCGTTACAATCGATTGTTTCTTCTTGGAATTGCTCAGAAAAAGTAATCTCTGTAGCAAATATGCATAACCGCAAAAGTTATCAGACCCGTGATGGTGGTACATACATCGCCGCAGCTGGAACACAAACAGGGAAATTGAGTGTTAATTCAAGTAAAGGACCAAGTCGTTTGGATGTGATTAAGCCCGATATCACTGCAATGGGAGATGTAGCGCTTTCACCTGGACCTTTGAGTATCTTGAATAACACTGGTTGGTGGAGCAACGTAGATGCAGGTGGATTTCACATGCGAAACGGAGGAACATCTATGGCATCACCTGTCGTTGCTGGAATTGCAGGATTATATCTAGAAAAATGTGGTAATTCAACCTATCAACATTTTAAAAATGACTTAATCCGTGCTGCTACAAACGATAACTTTACTGGACAAGTTCCCAATTTTGCCTATGGACATGGAAAAGCAGATGCACTAAATACGTTATTGCACAATGCAGAAATTCTTTCAAACGAATCTTATTGCAATGCTCCAATGAATTTAACTGTTTCTACTGATGGAATAATCAATTCTATTGTTTGGTCAAACAGTCAGAATACCAATCCAATCTCGATCAACCAACCTGGTTATTATAGTGCAACTATAAATTATAACGGTAATTGTACCACATTGGCAGAAGTTACTATTGCTCAAGGACAGGTATTACCGGCGCCAATCATTTCAAAAAACGGAAATGTTTTGACAGCATCTACTTCACCAAACTATCAATGGTATAAAAATGGAGTTGCTATTTCTGGCGCGACCAATCAATCATATACTGTAAATGAAGAAGGAGTATTCACCGTTTCTACGACAAGTTCAACGGGCTGTGAATCATTTTCACAACCTATTTCAACCGTTGGATTAAATGAGTTTGAAAAAAATCCAATCAGCGTTTATCCAATTCCAGCTGAATACTTGGTTCAAATTTCAGGTATTCAACCAAACGATTCGTGGGTTATTTTTGATTCACAAGGAAGAAAAATGAACTGGAAAGAAGAACGAGAAAATGAATCTGTATTTTTCCAAATCAAAGACGCTTCAAGTGGAATTTATTTCATTCAAATTGAACGAAATGGTCAGAATGAAACAATTAAAATCCAACGAAAGTGATACAAACCAAATAAACTTCTTATTTTTGGCGCAAATTAATTAAAAGAATGAATCTAACAGGTATAATAGCAATTTCAGGTCGTTCGGGCCTTTACAAAGTAGTAGCTCAAGGAAAAAACAATTTAATTGTGGAATCTTTGGATGATAGAAAACGTTTTCCAGCGTACGCATCTGACCGAATTTCTGCTTTGGAAGACATTAGTATTTACACGTATGATGAAGATGTTGCGTTGAAAACCATTTATGATTCAATTTACGCCAAAGAAAATGGTGGAATGGCTCCTTCTCACAAAGATTCGAAAGATGTTCTTGAAAGCTATCTCGCTGAAGTTCTTCCAAACTTTGACCGCGAAAGAGTTTATCCTTCTGATATCAAAAAATTATTCCAATGGTACAATTTACTTCACAAAGCTGGTGAATTAAACATGGAAGAAGAAAAAGAAGAATTGGTTGAAGAAGCTATAGTTGTTGAGGAAACAAAAGAAGAAGCGCCAAAAAAGAAAGCAGCGCCAAAAAAGAAAGCTGAAAGTACTTCTTCCGAAGAAGCGCCAAAAGCGAAAGCGCCAAAGAAAACGAAAAAAGCAACTGATAGCGAAAAATAATTCGTATTTGCAATACTATTTTAAACGAGGGCTATCAAATTTTGATGTCCTCGTTTTTATTTAAACTCTTTTCAAAATGAAAATTGAAGCACCCAAAAGAAAATTTATTGCTCCTGATTTAAAAATAACAAGTTGGGAAGATGTAAAACCATACGTTGAACAACTGCATAATCGTTCCATTGAAAGCGAAGTCGACTTCAAACAATGGCTCCACGATCGAAGCGAATTAGATGCAGTTTTAGAAGAAGACGCAGCTTGGCGTTACATACAAATGACAATTGATACGCGAGACGAAGCACTTTCTAAAGCGTATACGCTTTTCATTTCGGAAATCCAACCTGAATTAGCTCCATGGGAAGATAAGTTGAACCAAAAAATGATGTCATCTCCCTTTGTTGTATCGCTCCAAAATGATGAAGCATACAAGATTTATTTTAGAAGTGTTCAAACCGCCTTGGATCTTTTTCACGAAGAAAATGTGTTATTAGAATCTGAAACAAGTGAATTGGCTCAGCAATATGGCGCTATTATGGCCGCTCAAATGGTTGAATACAACAACCAAAAAATGACCATGCAACGTGCTTCTCTTCTTTTGCGCGAACAAGATGAAACAGTCCGACAAACCATATTCGATTTGATTGGCAAAAGACGTTTGGAAGACGATCAAAAACTGGATGAATTATTCACCCAACTCGTTCAAAAAAGACATCAAATTGCCTTGAATGCTGGCTTTAAAAACTATAGAGATTATAAATTTAAAGCATTGGGCCGATTTGATTATACGCCTGAAGACTGCTTTACATTTCATGCTTCTGTTCGAAAACACCTTGTCCCACTTGTTAAGAAAATGCATGAAAAACAAGCCAATCTACTTGGAAAATCTAAACTAAAACCGTGGGATTTAGAAGTAGAAGCAAGTGGTAAAGAACCGCTCAAACCGTTTGAAACTGGTGAACAACTTTTAAATGGTACCATCGAAATGTTTGATCGCATAGATCCGTTCTTTGGAGATTGCCTGAAAACAATGAACCAAATGGGACATCTTGACCTCGAATCCAAAGAAGGAAAAGCACCTGGTGGATACAACTATCCCTTGTACGAAATCGGTGTTCCGTTTATTTTTATGAATGCGGTTGGTGCACACCGTGATTTGGTTACGATGGTACATGAAGGTGGTCATGCTATTCATTCATTTCTTTCGAGAGATTTGGCATTAACAGGATTTAAAAATCTTCCTTCAGAAGTCGCTGAGTTGGCTTCCATGTCGATGGAATTACTTTCCATGGATCAGTGGCATACTTTC
>CAYRMV010000122.1:0-9617 GCA_964425255.1 uncultured Flavobacteriales bacterium | reverse complement strand
CGAGGTTCTCGATCCACACCGGGACGACCACATTACATTTTGATGAATTCGTCTGGTGATACGTTACAAAGTTCATTCGATATGGTCAAAATGTACAAGCAGCCTTTAACACCTTTTTCGTTAAAAGCAGTTGTTCCAGGATGGCAAGAGGGGATTCCGTTGATGAAAAAAGGAGGAAAGTATCGTTTGTATTTGCCTTACAATTTGGGGTATGGTGCACAAGGTATGTTCAATCCACAAACGAATAGCTATGATATTCAGCCGTATGAATCGTTGATTTTCTATATTGAATTACTAAATTATGGTCCAGAAGGATCATTAAGTAAATAAATTTGATTCCCTATTTTAGGTAAAAGGTCGTTCTTTTTGAACGACTTTTTTTTGTCTTTGGTCGAATTTTTTTGGATTTTTCAATTTTATTAATGTACCTTTATAAAACAACTGTTTCAAAAAGATACACTTTATATGAAAGATTTTCACGTTGTAATTGCCGAAGACGATGTTTGGTATTCTAATTTTTTAGAACACTATCTTTCGATGAACCCAGATTATAAGATTTCTAAAGTTCATTCAGGGAAAGATTTAATGAAACTTATCGTTCAACGACCACAGGTTGTTTCCTTGGATTTTAATCTTCCTGATTTCAACGGGGAAGAGTTGCTCCGAAAAATAAAGCAAGATTCGCCCACAACAGAAGTGGTCATTGTATCTGGACAAAATGATGTTTCAACAGCGATCAACTTATTAAAAATGGGAGCCTATGATTATGTTGTCAAAGACGATGATACCAAAGAAAGATTATGGAAATCCATTCTTCAAATAAAAGAAAATGTTTCACTTAAATCAGAATTAGATACTTTACGTGCTGAAGTTCAGAATAAATACAATTTCAGTAAAACAATTATCGGCAACAGCAAGCAAATAAAATCGGTATATCGTTTACTTGAGAAAGCGGCTGATACATTGATAAATGTTTCTGTGACAGGTGAAACCGGAACTGGAAAAGAAGTTATTGCCAAAGCGATACATTACAATTCTACGTTGAGAAATGGCCCCTTTGTTGCTGTAAATGTAAGCGCAATTCCAAGAGAACTAATCGAAAGTGAATTGTTTGGTCACGAAAAAGGATCTTTTACAGGTGCAATGAATCGAAGAATTGGAAAATTCGAAGAATCCATGAATGGAACCTTATTTTTGGATGAAATCGGTGAAATGGACCCAAGTACACAAGTGAAATTATTACGTGTTTTACAAGAAAGAGAAATTGTTCGTGTGGGTGGAAATCAAGCGATTAAAGTGAATTGTCGGATTATTTGTGCTACACATCGTAATCTAGCTCAAATGGTTCAAGATGGTGTTTTTCGGGAAGATTTGTTTTATCGCTTGATGGGCTTACCGATAGAGTTACCGCCACTTCGTGATCGTGGAGAAGATGTACTTTTATTAGCTAAACATTTTATGGATCATTTTTCAAAAGAACATAAAATGGAAACAAAATTTTTAGCCGAATCGAGTCGAGATGTATTAATGAAATACTCCTTTCCTGGAAATGTGCGTGAATTAAAAGCAATCATTGAATTGGCGATGGTATTGTCGGATGATAATGAAATAAAAGTAGAGCACTTAAACATCAAAACAAATGCTTATTTAGACGATATCTTGAAAAAGGAAATGACCTTAGAAGAAATCAATCAGCATATTTTGAAATACTACTTGGAAAAATACCAAAACAACATTCAAAAAGTATCTAAACTGTTAGGCGTTGGTAGATCAACCATTTATCGCATGTTGAAAAAAGAGGAAAACGAGTAAGTTATGATTAAATCTCGCATTTTATTAGTTGACGATCATCCATTAAATCGTTTTATGGTTGAAACCATTTTACAAAAATGGAACTACGAAATTGGAATTGCTGAAAATGGGGTGGAAGCACTTGAAAAAATTGCTCTGAATGATTTTGATTTGATTCTTATGGACATTCGTATGCCTATTTTAGATGGAAATGAAACGGTGAAGATTCTTCGAAATGATTTTTTACTCCAGACTCCCATCGTGGCCATAACATCTGACAGTATATATGAAGAGGAAAAAAGTGCGCAAGGTTTTGATGGATTCATTACGAAACCATTCGAACACAAACAGATGCAAGTTTTATTGAATGATTTAATTCAGCAGAAGAAACCCGAAATTAATCGACTGGATTTTTCGCATCTTCACATTCAAACGCAAGGTGATGACGTTTTTGCCAATCGAATGAAAGAGTTGTTCTTTGCAGAAATTGATTCGGTGATTTCAACGATTCATCAATCTTATTTGAACAATCAAATAAAGGAAATAAAACAGGTTATTCATCAATTAAAACCATCGTTGAGATGTTTTTTAAATGAGCAAATAGTTCTGAATTTCGTTGGTTTTGAAGGTTTTGAATCTGATGAAGTAACGTATTTACCCTATTCGTTTATTTACCATTTAAGGAAATTAAAGATAGAATATTTGAGTAATTTTTAAAAAAAATATTAATCAGATATAGAAAACTTTATACCTTTATGTAGAATCAATCAAGTTGAATGAAAAAAATGTCACTCCGTATTTCTCTCGCTTATATTCTAGCAGGATTTCTATGGATTGTTCTGAGTGACTACTTGTCAGATACTTCACATTCTCATTTTTCAATTTATCAAACAGGGAAAGGCCTAGCATATGTTTTTGTGACAGGAATAATACTCTTTATTTTCATTCGTCGCTATGAAAAGAAAAAAGAAGATGATTTCAATCAAATCCAAGAAAAACAAAGATACATTCAGAAAATATTAAATCAATCGCCGGAGGTTATTTTTACTTTGGATCGAAATGGAGTATTTACTTCTGTAAGTCCAGCTTGTTTTGAAGTTTGGGGATATACAGAAAATGAATTAATTGGAACAAACTACAAGGATTATTTATTCGAAATTCATTACGAGGAAGCAGATCAAGTATATGAAGCATTATTAGGTGGTAAAGTAATTAAAAATCAATTTAATCGATCGAAAAGAAAAGACGGTTCGTTGGTTTACAATTTATTTACTGCGGCTTACTATCCGGATGATGAATTGATTTATGTTGTATCGGGTGATGCTACGGAAATTGTAAAGTATCGATCTGAAAATAAACGGATTTTATCCATCTTAGAACGTAGTTTGAATGAGATTTATGTCTTTGATACGCATGATTTAAAAATATCTTTTGCCAATCAAGGAGCAACCAATAATACAGGTTTTGAACGAACAGAATTGCTTGATTTGTCCATTTTAGATTTATGGCAAGATTTTGATCAAGATAACTTTTCTCAATTGGTCCAACCTTTATTAACTTACAAACAAAAAACGATCAAGTTTGAGACTCTTGTTCTTCGCTCAGATTCCAATTCATACATAGCTGAAGTCGATCTACAATTGATTTCTTCTGAAGGAATTTATTCTTTCATTGCATTCGTTATCAATATCAATGAGCAAAAACTAGCACAACAAAAAGCAAAAAAAACCAGCGAAATGATGTCGGATGTTCTTTCAAGTGTAACAGATGGATTTATTACGATGTCACAAAACTGGAATGTAACTTACTGGAATAAAGCAGCTGAAAGATTAACTGGCGTAAATAGAGAAGACATTATTGATCAAAGTTTTTGGGATGTTTTTCCGAATGTAAAAGAAACAGAATTGTTTTACCAGTTTGTATACGCTGTAAAAAACAAAAAATCAGTATCATTTGAGAATTTCAACGAGGGATTGAACTCTTGGTTTGAAAATCACGTCTATCCTTTTGAAGATGGTTTATCAATTTATTTTAGAGATATAACGATTCAAAAACGAATTCATCAAATGAATGAATTAGAGCGATTTGCTTGGGAGTTGAATGCGGATACAACTATTTCAATTGAAAAACTTTTATCTGAAGTATTGATTCGATTTAAGGAGTTGGAAACCAAAGCTTTTTGTGCAATCAATCAAGTTCGAAATAATCATTTATACCATTGGATTGCGCCACATTTTTCGGAAACATTCAATCAATCAATTAATCACGTTTTGATTGGTGAAAATATTGGAACTTGCGGGGCAGCAGCCTTTTTGAATCAATCTGTTTTTACTCCTGAAATTCGAACAAGTAAAAACTGGAAAGATTACTTGGATGTTGCAATCAATGAAGGAGTTCATTCGTGTTGGTCTTTTCCAATAGTAAATGAAAATCAAGAAGTAATTGCCACTTTTACAGTTTACAAAAAACAAGCTGATCTTCCGAATGAAACGGAGAAGTTTTCGATTGAAAAAATAGCAGAGTTAATTCAACGTTTGGTTCATACACGCTTGAATCAACAACGCTTACACCTCAGTAATGAACGTTATGAAATTCTTTCAAAAGCAACCAATGATGTCATTTGGGAAATGGATATTGAATCTTCTGAATTGATGTGGAGTTGCAATTTATTTTCTTGCTTTGGATATGACGAGTCACGTACTTCGCTTTCTTGGTGGTCCAATTTGATTCATCCAGATGAAAGAGATAAAGTGTTAGCAGATTTTTTACAATTCATCGAAAAAGGGGACAAATTATGGACTGCTGAATACCGATTTTTAGATCAATCGGGTACGTATCGATTTGTTTTGGATCGAGGTGCTTTGATCTTTAATTCATCTGGTGAAAAAGTGAGGATGCTAGGAAGTATTCAAGATATCACCACACTGAAACAGAGTGAACAAGAGCTCCTACATCTCAATAAAGAAATTCAGCAGAAAGTAGAAGATTTAGCCCTATCTAATTCAGAATTAGAGCAATTTGCATACATTGTTTCGCATGATTTACAAGAACCTCTTCGTATGGTAACTAGTTTTTTAACCCAAATTAAAAAGAAATACGAACCATTATTAGATGAAAAAGGGCAACAATACATTCATTTTGCGGTAGATGGGGCAAATCGAATGCGCAATTTGATTCTCGATTTGTTGGAATACTCGCGTGTTGGTAGAAAAAACATGGTTTTTGAATCGTTTTCATTGCTTGAATCGATTGATGAAGCTAAACGTAACAACAAAAAGTTGATTACGGAAACTCAACCTGATATCATTATTGATTCGATGCCGACAGTTTACGCCGGAAAAATGGCAATATCACAGGTGTTTACGAATTTAATTCACAACTCTCTGAAATATTGTTCTCCCGATCGGAAACCACAAATTCACATTAGGGTAGAAGAAAATTCCAGTGAATACACGATTTATTTTTCGGATAATGGAATTGGAATTGAGGAACAATTTTTCGATAAGATTTTTATTCTTTTTCAACGTTTACACCACCGTGATGAATACTCAGGAACCGGAATTGGATTGGCTTTGTGTAAGAAAATTATTGAAAATCATGGAGGTAAGATTTCTGTTCAATCAAAAATAGGTAAAGGTACCACGTTTATTTTCACCTTACCTAAGTAGAAAAGTTAAGGCATAAAAAGAGGGGCAAGCTACTTGCATCGCACCGCTCAACTTCATACCTTTGCTACGTTCCCGTCCTGGAGGATTCAGAAGGAGCTGGTCGTACAAGACTTACCCCGCTGCAAAAGTAGTAAGTTTTTTGAATTAAGGATGAATATTTTTCGAATTTCTGTAGTTTTTTCCTTTTGTTGTATTTTCGTTGCACGCATTGTCAAATCAATCGTCTCTTATTTGTGATCAAAATCAATCAAATTCATCATATAGCTTTAATAACTTCTAATTTAGAAGCAGCGAAATATTTTTACACCGAAATTTTAGGCTTTCAGATTGATAAAGAAGTGTATCGCCCCGAAAAACAATCTGTTAAAATTGATTTAAGCCTTCATGGAAAGTATACGATTGAACTGTTTACTTTTCCATCTGCTCCTAAAAGATTATCCAAGCCTGAAGCATGTGGTTTAAGACACATTGCTTTTGAAGTGGATAATATCGATGAAACACATGCTTATTTTCTGGACAAAAAGATCAAAACAGAGCCAATTCGAATAGATGAATGGACCAACAAACGCTTTTTTTTCGTCGAAGATCCGGATCATTTGCCAATCGAGTTTTATGAACGATAGTTTTGTCTGAAAGTTATCAAATACGGCTCATCTCTGCGATAAACATCCCAATGAAAATACAATTTCCCATCAGAATCAGCTGTTACGGTTACGTAATTTAAACAAATTGGTATTCGTTTTTTAAGTGAAATATGAACTTGTTCTTTTCGAGGAATTAAACTGTCTAATGAATCGGGTAACAAATCATTTCGATCCATTAACAAGACTTCTTTTGCCAATTCGATTGGTTTTTCACAACGAACACAGCCATGGGAAAAAGCTCTTGTAGCTTGGTTAAACAAAGATTTACTCGGAGTATCATGCACATAAACGCTGTAAGAATTCGAAAATTCAAATTTGATTATTCCCAGTGAATTGTGTGACCCAGGATCCTGTCGTAAACGAAAAGGGAAGTTCTTTTCTGAGTATTTCGACCAATCAATCGTGTTTGGATCCATTTCTGTTTCCTTTCTGAAAACACGAATTTTATTTTTAACCAAATAGTTAGGATTTGCTTTCACCGCCGGTAAAACTTCTTTTACAGCGATCGAATGTGGAATTCCCCAATAAGGATATAAAATCAGTTTTCGAATGGACGAACATAACTCTGGTGTTTCATGTTCTGGCTTGCCAATCACAATACGATGTGATGAACGTAAGGTGTCATCATAAAAGAATTTCAACGAAAAATCAGGAAGATTGACCCAAACACCCGTTTTCGGATATGCTTTCCACGAGCGCCATTTTTCCAATGAAACACATGTTCTTTCTGCTTTTTGTTGATTTGTTTCAGAAAGAAAATAGGCAGTTGCAGTTCCCACTTTTCCGTCTTGCGTGAGCTGATTTTGTTTTTGGAACTCTTTGACTGCTTTCCGTATTGAAATTACGGATGTCGAGTCATTTTCAAAATTTCTTTCAGTTAGTGCCTTTGAAGCTGATTTCAATTCATTTGAAACAATGGAATCGTTTGTTTTTCCTTTTTTTTCTGCTATTACTTCGGTTGATTTTTTATCCATTTCATTGTTCTGAATAAAATTACGCAGTCCATTGAGTAAAAAACGATAATTGCTGTCAGCGGGAGAAATAGCTAAACAATACAATTCAATTTGGGAATCTTTTTTTAATTTTTGGTTGACAGCTAAAAATTGGGAATTTGAAACCAAACGAAAATCGTTCCATTGTTTGGTCGAGTCGAGGATTCCATGCTGTAAATCGGCTTGAATAGATGAAACAAAAAGGGTTGTCAGGATATCGTCTAATATTGGATGTTTCTTCCATTTGAAAGAAGCATAGCGAGTAGGAGGAATGCCAATTTTAAAAGAATTTTGAGTCAAATGAATTACGGAATCACAAAGGGAATGTCGGGTCGAATCCGAATTCCAGAATAAGTCGAAATTATTTTGTTTGTATAGTTGATAGAGTGATTCTTGAATTTGGGGAGATATTCCAATCGAATCCAATGTTGTTTGTTCGTCAAACAAACGGGTAATTTTTTCATTGGCTTGGATGTTGAGTTGTAAAATGGATGTCTTTTTTTGGGAAGTCTCCGTTTGACAAGCAATTACAATAAAAATGAGGAAGAAATGATACCAAAATGGTTTCATAGACATGAATTTGGTTAAATTTGACGTAAAAATAACTTCTTTCAAAGAATAATTAACTCGTTTTCAAAACAAAATGACGATTTCACTTACTTTAATTATTATTCTGGTAACGGTTTTGATTTCCCTCAAAGGATTTCAGGATCGCAATTTTCAACATGATTGGTCTTATTCGCCTTATTGGGTAAAAAACCACAAACAACATCTTCGAATTATTCAGCACATGTTTATTCATGCGGATTATGGGCATTTGTTTTTCAATATGTTCAGTTTTTATATGTTTGGATCATTGTTGGAAGAAATTCTGGTTTTTACCTACGGATTTCAAGGATATTTACATTTTTTGATCATCTATTTTATCGGTGGATTTGCCTCAACACTTTGGCCTTTTTACAAGCATCATAACAATGACTTGTATTTTTCTTTAGGTGCTTCTGGAGCGGTTTCATCCATTATTTTTGCTACCATTTTATGGGTTCCAGAAATGCAAATGGGTTTTATTTTTATTCCTACTATGCCAGCCTATATTTTTGGACCATTACTTTTGGTTTTGGAATACATTGCAATGCGGTCTGGAAAAACAAATATCGCTCATGATGCACACATTGGTGGTGCATTGTTTGGGATAGTTTACATTTTATTTGTTAATATTGACAAAGGAAGAGAATTTATTCAATTGATTTTTGGTTAAAATGGCTTTGTACGTAAACTCAAATGGTGAAATAGTTCCCAATAATGGCGCTTCAATTGCAGCTGGAAATAGGTCATATCTGTATGGCGACGGATTGTTTGAAACAATACGAATCATGAATGGAAAACCCATCAATGTGACCAATCACTTTAATCGCTTAATGGAAGGAGCGAAAGCATTAAAAATGCGCTTTCCTTCGTTTTATTCGGCTTCTTTCTTTGAAGAAAAAATCCAAGAATTGGTTCTTCGATCTGACATAAAAGAGGGAGGAAAATGTCGTGTATCTATTGATCGTGCTATTGGTGGGACTTATTTTCCTGAAACAAATGAAGTTTCCTATTTCATCGAAGTTCAACCGTATGATGCTAATTTCTTTGAGTTGAATTCCAAAGGTTTGGAAGTAGATATTTACATGGGAATGAAAAAACAAAAGAATTTTCTTTCCAATTACAAAACCAAAAATGGTTTGCTTTACATCATGTCTGCTATCGAAGCCAAAGAGCGAAATTTGGACGATATGCTGATAAGCAATGAAAAAGGAGGGATCTTGGAAAGTTCAAACTCCAATTTGTTTGTTGTAAGCAATGGTGTTTTATATACACCTGGTTTGGATGAAGGTTGCCTAGCGGGAACCATGCGCATGCAAGTAATTAACTTAGCGTTGAAAAATGGAATCAAAGTCTACGAATGTTCCATTCTACCTCAAAACTTACTTGCAGCAGATGAAATTTTTTTAACCAATGCCATTCGTGGAATCACGTGGGTTGGAGGTTATCGAACGAAACGCTATTTTAATGTTATTGCACGTAAAATTCAATCTTATTTGAATGATTATTGGGAAAATGAATTAGAAAACAAAGACGCAATTTAGCTTGTTGTTGATGTATGTTGAAAATCGCATTTGATCCAATTTACGTTCAACCTCTTCCCGAAAACCATCGCTTTCCGATGGAAAAATACGACCTTTTGTTTCGTCAATTGATGTACGAAGGTTTAATCGATGAATCTAATATAGTTTCTCCGAAAGAAATTGATTTAAGATTTGTTAATCAGGTGCATAGCTTAAATTACTTAGATCGATTGTTGAATTTAGAATTATCTCCTCGGGAACAGCGAATTTCGGGTTTCCCGCACAACCTTCAATTAATCAAAAGGGAACAAATGATTATGGAAGGAACGCGCATGTTGGCTGAATGGGCTGCTGAATCAAAAGGAATTGGACTCAATATTGCCGGTGGTACACATCATGCTTTTTCCAATCGAG
>CAYRMV010000121.1:0-9617 GCA_964425255.1 uncultured Flavobacteriales bacterium | reverse complement strand
CTTGTTCTTCAACTGCCTTCGTGCCAACAACTCTTTTTGCAGTATTCATTGGAATTTTTCGAACACCTTGTACAATCAAAATAGTACCTAGAACAATCAGCATAAATGCTACTAATTCAAGAACAATTTTAATTAAATTAGAGTCGTTCAAACCAATTTCTGCAAAGAATGCTTGTGGTAAACGTGACAAAATACCAACCGTAATTAATAATGAAATACCATTACCAATACCTTTGTCTGTGATTCTTTCACCTAACCATACAGCAAACATAGAGCCAGCTACCATTACAATAGTTGATTGAATCCACCAAAGTGAATCTACATCAACAGGTAATGCATTTTTATTCCCAACCCATAAAGTTAAATAAGTTGGAGCTTGTAATGCACAAATAATAATAGTCAGGATGCGCGTGTAATTGTTTATACGTTTTCTTCCAGATTCACCTTCATTTTGCATTTTTTGTACAGCTGGTACAGCCATACCTAAAAGTTGCATGATGATTGAAGCACTAATATAAGGCATGATACCTAATGCCATGATAGACGCATTGGTAAAACCTCCACCTGAAAATAAGGACAACAACGTTTCCAACGCATTGGAATCACCTTTTGCATTCGCTGCAGCTAAAGCAGCGTAGTTTACACCTGGCAAAATGATGAAAGAACCAATACGGTAAACGAGGATTAGAGAAAGAGTCAAAATGATTCTCTTTCTCAATTCCTCCACTTTCCAGATATTTTTTATATTCTCAATAAACTTCTTCATTTGGAAAAAATGTTGGCAAAGTTAATTAGATTTCTGAACAAATACCACCTTGAGCTTCAATTCCTTCTTTTGCAGAGGAAGAAAACTTGTGAGCAGTTACATTAATCTTGGATTTCAACTCGCCACGTCCTAGGATTTTCACTAGATCATTACGTGAGATGATACCATTATCACGTAACACATCTGGTGTAATTTCAGTGATGTTTTTACGTTCAATCAAAGCTTGGATCATATCCAAATTGATTGCTTTGTATTCGACACGGTTAATATTTTTGAAACCAAATTTAGGTACACGACGTTGAAGAGGCATCTGACCACCTTCAAAACCGATTTTCTTGCTATAACCAGATCTTGATTTTGCTCCTTTATGTCCGCGAGTAGACGTACCACCATGACCCGAACCCTGTCCGCGGGCAATACGCTTTTCTCTTTTTACCGAACCCTTTGCAGGAGTTAAATTATGTAAATTCATTTTTAATTCGATTTAAAGGTTCTACTCAACAACTTCAATAAGATGTTGTACTTTTTTTACCATTCCGAGGATTTGAGGTGTCACTTCTTTTTCTACGATGTGATTCATTTTTCTCAATCCTAAGGCTTTAATCGTAGCTTTCTGATCAGCTGGACGTTTAATAGCACTTCTAACTTGCTTAATTTTAATTGTAGCCATTTGATGTATTATTAACCGTTAAACACTTTATCCAAGCTAATACCACGTTGTTTAGCCACTTGAACTGCATCACGCATTTTAGACAATGCATCCATGGTAGCTTTAATTACGTTGTGTGGGTTTGAAGACCCTTGCGATTTAGCCAAAACGTTATGAACTCCAACACTTTCTAATACTGCACGCATCGCACCCCCTGCGATTACACCTGTACCGACAGTAGCTGGTTTAAGTAGAACCTCTGCTCCACCGAATTTACCTTTTTGAGCATGAGGAACAGTTCCTTTCAAAATTGGAACTTTGATCAAATTCTTTTTTGCGTCGTCGATACCTTTTGTAATTGCTTCGGTAACCTCTTTCGCTTTACCCAAACCATGACCAACGATACCGTTTTCGTCACCAACAACAACGATAGCAGAGAAAGAGAAGGTACGCCCTCCTTTCGTTACTTTCGTCACGCGGTTCACAGCAACAAGCTTATCTTTAAGCTCGATATCTGCTGATTTCACTCTATTTACTAATTGTGCTGCCATCGTTTATTAAAATTTAAGTCCGCCTTCTCGTGCAGAGTCAGCTAATGATTTTACTCTTCCGTGGTACAAATAACCGTTTCTATCGAAAACGACTTTTTCTACACCCGCTTGAATTGCTTTTTGAGCTAATTCCTTCCCTACAACAGCAGCTTGTTCAATTTTTGTAATTTTTTGAGCTGCATCATTGTTGTAAGAAGAAGCTGACACCAAAGTGTGACCTTTTGTATCGTCAATCAACTGAGCATAAATTTGTTTGTTACTGCGGAAAACAGTTAAACGAGGCAATTGAGCTGTACCAAAAACTTTTTTTCTAATTCTTCTTTTGATTTTTGCTCTTCTGTTAATCTTACTAAATGCCATGATACTATTTAATTATTTTTTACCTGCAGACTTACCAGCCTTTCTTCTAATAATTTCACCCACGAAACGGATACCTTTACCTTTGTAAGGTTCTGGTTTACGAAGGGAACGAATTTTGGCAGCAACTTGTCCAATCAACTGTTTATCGTATGATTCTAAAGTTACAACTGGCGCTTTACCCTTTTGGGTGTCTGCCGATACCTTAATTTCTGAAGGAAGTTCGAAAACAATTGGATGTGAGTAACCCAATGCAAGCTCAAGTACTTGACCTGTAGCTGTAGCACGGTAACCTACACCAATAATTTCTAGCTCCTTCTTGTACCCTTCTGAAACACCTGTAATCATGTTACTTACAAGTGCACGGTATAAACCATGCTTAGCTCTGTGAGCTGGTGCATCTGATTCGCGGCTAAAAGTGATTACTCCGTCTTCTAGAGACAACGTAACACAAGAATCAATTTCTTGTGTTAATGTGCCTTTAGAACCCTTAACAGAAACTACGTTTCCGTCGATTTTTACTTCTACTCCACTCGGGATCGTAATTGGGGATTTACCTATCCTTGACATTTGAACTATTGGTTATTAATTAATATACGTAGCAAAGAACTTCTCCACCTACGTTCAATTTTCTTGCTTCTTTGTCGGTGATAACACCTTTTGAAGTTGATACGATTGCAATTCCTAAACCATTCAATACACGTGGCATTTCAGCAGAACCGCTATATTTACGTAAACCTGGACGTGAAGCACGCTCTAATTTAGTAATCGCTGGAACTTTGGTTGATGAATTGTATTTAAGTGCAATTTTGATTACACCTTGTTTCCCGTCATCTTCGAATTTGAAATTGGTAATGTACCCTTGATCGAAAAGGATTTCAGTCATCGCACGTTTCACGTTTGATCCTGGAATCTCAACTAATTTCAATCCTGCAGTACTAGCATTACGAATTCGAGTCAGGAAATCTGCTATTGGATCTGTATACATAGTATTTTCGAATAAATTACCAACTTGATTTTTTAACTCCTGGGATTTTTCCTGCCAACGCCATTTCACGGAAAGTTACCCTTGAGAGACCAAACTGACGCATGTATCCTCTAGGACGACCTGTTAAACCGCAACGGTTGTGCAAACGAACTTTAGATCCATTTGCTGGCAATTTTTGGATAGCAATCATTGCATCCCATTTTGCAGCTTGAACTTCTTCGTCTGTACTTGTTGACTTTAAAATTGTTGTAAGAGCAGCTCTTTTGTTAAGATCTCTTGCAACCATTCTTTCTCTTTTGCGCTCACGCGCTTTCATTGATTCCTTAGCCATTTCTCTTACTTATTTTTTTGTGAAAGGGAAACCGAATGCATCTAACAATGCTTTTCCTTCTTCATCACTCTCTGCAGATGTCACAAACGTGATATCCATACCCATAATTCGACTAACTTTGTCAATATCAATCTCCGGGAAGATGATGTGTTCTTTAACACCTAAGTTAAAGTTACCACGACCATCAAAACCTTTTGGACTGATACCACGGAAGTCACGAGTACGCGGCAAAGATACAGAAATAAATCGATCTAAGAAATCGTACATTTTATCTCCACGCAAAGTAACTTTTGTACCAATTGGCATTCCTTTACGAAGCTTAAAGTTTGAGATATCTTTCTTAGATGAAGTAGAAATAGCTTTTTGACCTGCAATTCGTGACAAATCTGCCACTGCATTATCAATCAACTTTTTATCAGCAACCGCATCTCCAATACCTTGGCTCAATACGATTTTTTTCAATTTAGGTACACGCATTACCGTTTTGTACCCAAATTTTTCAGTAAGTGCAGGAATAATCTCTGCAGCATACTTTTCCTTAAGTCTCGGTGTATAACTCATTACTTAATCTCCTCCCCTGACTTTTTTGAATAACGTACTAATTTACCTGATGTGTTTAACTTTCTTCCGATGCGTGAAGCAACTCCTTTGTTAACAACCATAAGATTTGAGATATGAATAGTTCCTTCTCTCTCGACGATTCCACCTTGTGGGTTAGCTGCACTTGGTTTAGTATGACGTTTAATCATATTTAAACCTTCTACAGTCACACGTTCGTTTCTTCTATCGATTACAAGAACTTTTCCCTCTTGTCCACGAGACTCACCGCTAAGTACCTTAACAGTGTCTCCTACTTTAATGTGTAATTTCTTTTGCATAACTTCCACTAATTTTAAAGTACTTCTGGAGCAAGAGAAACAATCTTCATGTAATTGTTCTCACGTAACTCACGAGCTACCGGTCCGAAAATACGAGTACCTCTCATTTCACCTGCTTGGTTCAAAATAACCACAGCGTTGTCATCGAAACGAATGTACGAACCATCGGCTCTGCGTACTTCTTTCTTTGTTCTTACTACCACAGCCTTGGCTACCTGACCTTTCTTAACGGCACCAGAGGGCATTGCGCTCTTTACAGCAACGACGATTTTATCTCCTACAGAAGCATAGCGACGCTTTGTACCGCCTAATACGCGTATACAAAGCACCTCTTTAGCTCCGGAATTATCGGCTACTGAAAGTCTTGATTCCTGTTGTATCATTTTACTTAATGATTATTTAGCTCTTTCAACAATTTCTACTAATCTCCAATTCTTGTTTTTAGACAATGGACGTGTCTCCATGATTTTAACAGTATCACCAATATGGCAATCATTGTTTTCATCGTGGGCCACAAATTTAGTAGTTTTTTTTACGAACTTACCATATTTTGGATGTTTTACTTTTCTTTCTACAGAAACAACGATTGATTTTTCCATCTTATCGCTAGTAACAACTCCAACTCTTTCTTTTCTTAAATTACGTTTTTCCATTATAAGAAAATTTCAAATTAATCAGGCTAGGCCTGAGCTACGCGTTTTCCCAACTCAGTTTTTAGTCGTGCAATTGAGCGACGAATCGAACGAATTTGCAACGGATTTTCCATCGGCGATACACTGTGAGAAATTTTCATTTTTGACAGTTGATCTTCGAAAGATCCGATACGACTTTTCAAATCTGCGTCTGAAAGTTGCGTGATTTCTTTCTGTTTCATTTTACAAACTATTTACCAGGTACAACATAATCATTGCGAACAATGAATTTACACTTTACAGGAAGTTTTTGTGCTGCAAGACGCAAAGCTTCTTTTGCTGTTTCGTAAGGAACACCGTCTGCTTCAAACATAATACGACCTGGTTTAACTACTGCTACCCAGTGGCTTGGAGCACCTTTACCTTTACCCATACGTACTTCCGCTGGTTTTGAGGTTACTGGTTTGTCCGGGAAGATGCGAATCCACACCTGACCTTCACGCTTCATGTAACGGGTTACGGCGATACGAGAAGCTTCAATCTGGCGAGAAGTGATCCAACCGGCCTCCAATGTTTTAAGTGCAAAAGATCCGAAAGCGATTGTGCTACCACGTTCTGCCGTACCACGGTTTCTTCCTTTTTGTACTCTTCTAAATTTGGTTCTTTTTGGCTGTAACATTTTTCAAACTATTTAAAGGATCAATTACTTTTTCTTTCTTTTTCCTGCTGGCTTACGGTTTCCTGCAGGTGCGCTTCCTCCTTTAGCAGAAGCAGCTGCCATTCCTACATTTGGAGATAAATCTCTTTTACCGTAAACTTCGCCTTTACAGATCCATACTTTGATACCTAAACGTCCATAAGTTGTATGAGCTTCACTTACGGCATAGTCAATATCTGCTCTGAACGTATGTAACGGAGTACGTCCATCTTTGTACATTTCTGTTCGTGCCATTTCAGCACCATTTAAACGACCTGAGATTTTAACTTTGATACCTTCAGCTCCCATACGCATCGTAGAACCAATAGCCATCTTGATTGCACGACGGAAAGAGATACGAGCTTCCAATTGACGCGCAATACCATCAGCAACTAAACGAGCATCCAATTCTGGACGTTTTACCTCGAAAATATTGATTTGGATTTCTTTTTTCGTCAATTTTTTAAGCTCTTCTTTCAACTTATCAACTTCTTGACCACCTTTACCGATAATCACACCCGGACGAGCCGTGTTGATTGTAACTGTAACAAGTTTCAAAGTACGCTCGATAATAATCTTCGCGATACTTGCTCTGGATAAACGGGCGTTTAGATACTTACGGATTTTATCATCTTCGACGATTTTATCTCTATAATTTCTACCACCATACCAGTTAGATTCCCATCCATGGATGAAACCTAATCTATTACCTATTGGATTCGTTTTTTGTCCCATGTTATCCTTACTTATTTAGCACCATCAACTATGATGGTAACGTGGTTCGATCTTTTTCTAATTCTATGTGCTCTACCTTGAGGTGCAGTTTGAATACGTTTCATCATCATTGCTGAATCAACTTCGATTGATCTAACAACTAATGTTTCGTCTTCAATGCTTTTACCTTCATTCTTTTGTTCCCAGTTTGCAATGGCAGAACGAAGAAGTTTCTCTAAGCTTTTAGAAGCAAATTTTGAATTGTGTTGCAAAATGTTTAGAGCTTTATTCACTTCAACTCCCCTGATAAGATCTGCAACTAATCTCATCTTTCTCGGAGCAATTGGAGATGCTTTCAAGCTAGCAACAGCTACTTGCGCTTTTTCTCCTTTTAATTTCTCAGCTCTTAATCTTTTTCTAGCGCCCATGTCACTATAAATTTTAAAAAACTATCTTTTCTTATTTTTCTTATCTGCACCGTGACCACGGAAGTTACGCGTTGGAGCAAATTCTCCTAACTTGTGTCCTACCATGTTTTCAGTAACAAAAACCGGAATAAACTTATTCCCGTTGTGAACAGCAATTGTCAATCCAACAAAATCTGGTGTGATTGTCGATGCACGAGACCAAGTTTTGATCACTGCCTTGCTGTTTGATTCTTGTGCTTCGTCCACGCGCTTAACCAATTTATAGTGCACGAACGGCGGTTTTTTCAACGAACGACTCATAATCTATTTCTTTCTTTTCTCGATGATAAACTTATCTGAATACTTGCTCTTAGCACGTGTTTTGTATCCTTTAGCTGGCATACCGTTACGTGATCTAGGATGACCTCCGGCGTTACGACCTTCACCACCACCCATCGGGTGATCAACTGGGTTCATAACAACACCACGAACACGTGGACGGCGACCTAACCAACGAGAACGACCTGCTTTACCAGATACAACCAAGCTGTGCTCAGAATTTGAAACAGATCCGATAGTAGCCATACAAGTTGTCAAAATCATTCTAGTTTCACCAGAAGGCATTTTGATAATTGCATAACGACCATCACGAGCGTTCAATTGTGCGTACGTACCAGCACCACGAGCAATAGCTCCACCTTTACCAGGCTTCAACTCAATGTTATGAATTACAGTTCCTAGTGGAATGTCACTCAAAAACATTGTATTACCAACGTTAGGTGCTGCAGTTTTTCCTGATACAACTGTATCCCCAACTTTCAATCCTTCTGGAGCAATAATATAACGCTTCTCACCGTCAGCATAAAACAACAAAGCGATGCGTGCTGTACGATTTGGATCGTATTCAATTGTTTTTACAGTTGCAGGGATATCCTGCTTGTCTCTTTTAAAATCAATGATACGGTATTTTTGTTTGTGACCACCTCCAATATAACGCATGGTCATTCTACCGTCATTGTTACGACCTCCAGACTTGCTAATACCAACTACAAGGCTCTTTTCAGGGATGTTTGTAGTTACTTCAGCGTAAGTACTGTTAATCTTGTGTCTTTGCCCTGGAGTTGTAGGCTTGAATTTTTTAAGACCCATCTTTCTTTTTAAATGTTATTAAACAAATCAATCGTCTCTCCATCTGCAACAGTAACTACCGCTTTTTTCCACGGATTGTTTGGTTGCACAACGATACCTCTATTTGTGTGTTTCACTGAGGATTTACCACCGCCATATGTCATTGTATGTACTTTAACAACGTTAACGCCATACATTTTTTCGACAGCTTTTTTAATTTCTATTTTGTTAGCACTTTTTGCAACAGCGAAAGTGAAACGGTTGCGAGTTTCACTCGCAGCCGTTGCTTTTTCTGTAATTAAAGGCTTTTTAATAACTGTATTCATCACTAAATTAGTTTAGAATCTTTTCGATTACTTCAATTGAACTTTCAGCCAAAACTACTTTTTTCGCGTTTAATACATCAAATGTACTTACTGAATCCGCAGTTACAACTTTTACCTTTTTCAAGTTACGAGATGACAAATAAACACTGTCATTTTTCTCACCTAATACAACTAATACTTTATCATTTGACAAAGAAAGGTTGTTTAACATAGAGATAAATTCTTTTGTTTTGATTGCATCAAATTTTGGATCTTCTAATACCAAAATTCCATCTGCCTTCGCTTTGTAAGTAAATGCTGATTTACGAGCTAAACGCTTCAACTTTACATTCAATTTGAAGTGGTAGTTACGTGGACGTGGTCCGAAAATACGACCTCCACCTACGATTGTACCAGATTTGATACTACCTGCACGTGCACCACCTGTACCTTTTTGTTTCTTGATTTTACGTGTAGAACCAGCTACTTCATTACGCTCTTTTGATTTGTGCGTACCTTGACGGCGATTAGCCAAGTGCTGTTTTACATCTAAATAAATCGCATGATCATTTGGTTCAATACCAAAGATTGCTTCCGAAAGAGTTACTTTTTTAGAAGTAGCTTTTCCTTTTACGTCAAATACATTTACTTCCATTATTTCTCTACAATTACGGTTGAACCTTTAGCACCAGGAATAGATCCTTTTACTACGATTAAATTTTTATCAGTCAAAACTTTCAATACTTGTAAGTTTTCGATCATCACGCGTTTGTTACCCATTTGTCCAGCCATACGCATTCCTTTGAATACACGAGCAGGATAAGAACAAGCACCGATTGAACCCGGAGCGCGAAGACGGTTATGCTGACCGTGTGTAGATTGTCCTACTCCACCAAAACCATGTCTTTTAACAACCCCTTGGAAACCTTTACCTTTTGAAGTTCCAACTACGTCAACGAATTCTCCTTCTTCAAAAAGATCAACGTTAACTACATCTCCAAGATTAAGACCATCAAAACCTTTGAACTCCACCAATTTTGATTTTGGTGTTGTGTTCGCTTTTTTGAAGTGACCTTTCAACGCATTTGGCGTGCGGTTTTCTTTACGCTCTCCAAATCCTAATTGAACTGCCTCGTACCCATCTCGGTCTTGTGTCTTTAACTGAGTTACGACACAAGGACCAGCCTCTATCACTGTGCATGGTGTTGCCTTAC
>CAYRMV010000120.1:0-9697 GCA_964425255.1 uncultured Flavobacteriales bacterium | reverse complement strand
CGCTACATTTTCAAAAGCAAAGCGAGTAAGTGGGTTTAAGAAAAATCCATTCTCATTACTTTACACTAACAAGTATGCGCATGAAATCGGAAACGGAACACATGAAATAACACGAAATCTTAATTGTATTTCAACACATACTGATGAAAAATTCATTCTACCTAGTTTGTTTCCATCCGAACATGATTGGAATGAAATTTCCACTTACACTTCAGATAAATTTGTTTGTTTAGCACCTGCCTCTGTCTGGTTTACCAAACAGTTACCCAAAAGTAAATGGATTGAATTAGGACAGAAACTCATCGCATTCAATATGAATATTTTTCTACTTGGTGCGCCAAATGATCATCAACTTCTTGAAGAAATTCGGAATGGAATTGGAAATGAAAACTGCCTGAATTTGGCAGGAAAATTGAGCTTACTTCAATCCGCAGCACTTATTTCTAAAGCCGAACATTCATTTGTTAACGACTCTGGCCCAATGCACTTAGCTTCAGCAATGAATGCTCATGTAACCGCTTTTTTCTGCTCAACGGTTCCTTCATTTGGCTTTGGACCAGTTTCAGATCACTCTTTTGTTGCTGAAACATCGGAAAAATTAGCTTGTCGACCATGTGGACTTCATGGGTACAAAACATGTCCGAAAGGCCATTTCAAATGTGGCGATATCGATTTGAACACGATGCCAATTTGGAAGGATTTTCTCTGAACATGACATAATCATTCATCCAAAAATCATTTCCAATCGAAATATCTTCTTCTTTTTCGATTACGAAACCTAATTTTTGATAAAACTTCACCGCTTGATTGAACCGATTGACATTTAAAAAGATGGATTTTTCAGGAAATAAATTTTGTGCAAAATCAATCAATTTCACACCGATTTGTTTCCCTTGTTGCTCTGGCAAAACATATAGTTTGTGAATTTTAAATGCATTTCCGCGTGCTTTTTCTTCTATACCAATAAAACCAACTAGCTGATTATTTTCAAAAAAACCATAAAATTCATGTCCATTTTCCAGTTGTTCTAACAACTTATTTTCATCATACATCCAAGTCAGCATAAATTGAATTTGCTCCTCAGATAATATAGATGCAAAAGTAGATGGCCATGTTTGATAAGCAACATTACGCACATACGATACTTCTTCTTTCAATATGGATCGAATCATTTTATTGTTTAATTACAGGAAGAACTGCTGTTCCATTTTCAAAAGTCAACACCAAACGATAAACTCCTTTTGCATAGTTGCTAAGATCAATTTGTGATGACTGTCCTTCTTTTCGATCCACCACAATACCAATGTTGTTTATCAATTCATATTGAATCAACTTGCTTTCATTTCCTGTGATAAAAACGCTGTTTTCAGCAGGATTTGGATAAACAATAATTGCATGTTGATCAAATTTCAACTCATCTGTTTGAACTGTATTTAAAGCCAGTTTAACTGCTGCAAAAGCATTGATTTTACCAGCCCCCCATTGAGTACTACCTCCAACAGGAATTACACCTGTTTTATTGTCTGTTCTAGCTGTTGTTTGAATGATTTCTTTCACCTGACTTACACTCAAAAAGGGATTTGCATCCAATATCAAAGCTACAACTCCAGAAACAACTGGACCTGACATGGATGTTCCTGAAATTCGAGTGAAAGGATATGTTTCACCATTAAAATCAACTGTTGTTGCAGTAGTAAAGCTATTATCAGTAAATGAAGAAACAGATGAAGCAACAGAAACCCCTGGAGCTGCAATATCTGGTTTAATACGTCCATCCAACGTTGGACCAATGCTTGAAAAACCAGCAATTGAACCTCCAACTAGTGTTCCACCAGGTGTGAAATATTCAGCTGCATAAGCTGCTACGGCAATGGTGCTGTTTGCACATGCAGGTTCACTGATTCCATACTTGTTATCTCCTGCTACTGTTCCAGAACTTGAGATAGAAAATGGCATTCCCCAATTACCGACATCTGTCACCAAATCAGTTACATTCCATGCATGCACCGTTCCCGATTCAGCTGCAATTCTTAGCAAAATCCGGTTATTCGTATTTTTTGATTTGATTCTCAAACGAACATGTGGACGATTATTTTGACTATTTGCATTTTCAGATGCTAATGAATATACAATTGTATCATTCCCAATAAACAAGGAATCCCACAAGGTAACATTATCCGATGTACTATAAAAAGGAATCGAACCCAGAACAGTCCCATTATTGGAAGTTACTTGAAATGAAGTTGAAAAAGGATGATTCGGTTCGCCCCAAGCAATTACAGATTGACCAAACATATTTGTATTTGAAGCATAACTGTAAAAGTTAACCCGTGTTTTGACTGTATCAGCTTGTGTAAATTCTTTTTTCAAATGAAAGTTCACATCCCCATTGTTTCCTCCAGAAGAAACAAAAACAACGTTTAAATCCGCATACGCATCAATCGCTTCACTTAACAAAGAAGTTCCGTCTAAATTCCCAATGTGATGTAATCCCCAACTTTGATTAATAACTAATCGCTTACCCGCTTCTTGCGCTTTGTCTTTCATCCAAGCATACGCATCCAAGACGGAAGCAACATCAATCAAAAAAGTAGTCATTAAGAATTGTGATTCGAATGCCATACCTCGATAAGCTGTACCTGCACCTCCTCCACCAGCAATTCCGGCAACATGAGATCCGTGATAGGCATAACTGTAAATGTTTGCCGTGTCCGAACCCGCGGCAAGTAAAGATGGAATGGTTGAATATTCTGTTCCGTAAGAAAAATCAACTGGACTTGGACCACTTTGTTTGTATTGATCCCAAGCTGCTAAAATTCGCGTTTGAGTCATTGCTGTATCATAAAACATAGGGTGCGTATAATCAAATCCCCAATCTGTAATTCCGATTAAAACATCTTTTCCAGTATATGGTAAAAGTGGTGAAATTCCCATGTGAACACTGTCTGCGCGTACATCTTTAACTACTTTATCCAAAAGAGGACGAACCAAACATGCCATTTCCAAATAAGAAATTCCTGAAAGGTTTTGAAGTTGGTACAATTGATCAACGGGTACTTTAAGAGTCACAATTTGATTGATTCGACTTCCAACTTGAATTCCTTCTGGTAAAATGGAAGGTTGAAAACTGGCATTCACTTTTCCAATAAATGAAACATACCAAATCCCATGAATTTTATTCAATGGAAAATGTTGCTGTAGCGAAACAGAAGCTTTTTCCTTGTTTTCTTTCCAACTTTGTTGAATAATCTGTACATCTAAGCGGGTAGACGAAGGCATTTTTACTTGACTATGTGTCGAAAATAAAAAAGCAAAAATGAAAAATTGAATCAAAAAGAATTTCATATCGAAGTTTTTTTCAAACTTACAAAAAAAAATCTAGTGCCCTTTAAGACACTAGCAGTAGAATGAATGTTGTTTAAGAAAAACTCAGTAAAATCAGTACTAGAATGAATGATATAATAAGATCAACTCTTGAGTACAAAAGTAAGTCACTGATAATTAATTCTAAAAACTTTTGTTCTCAACCAACTGATTTATGTTCTAAATGAATTTTTGGTGCTATTGATGTGAAAAAATAAACTTCATATCTTACGAATCTATTTTCTCCAAATAAATTAATTAGATTAATTCTAAATTAAGTTAATAATTCCCAAAAAAAAGAGAGAAGTAAACCAATTCGCATTTTATTTCGTTATTTAGACGTGCAACTTCAAATGTTGAAATATGAAAACAGCAACAACAGAAGGAGTAAAAATCTCCGTCAATCCGAATTTTAGAGCAGATTTATCTCAAGTAGAAGACAATAATTTTTTCTTTGATTATGAAATATTGATTGAGAATCACAATCCATTTACGGTACAGTTGATGCATCGAGATTGGTTTATTTTCGATTCATTAGACATGCCAAAATATGTTAGCGGTGAAGGAGTTGTTGGTCAACAACCGATTTTAGAACCAGGTGAAATTTACACCTATCGATCTGGATGTGAACTTACCAGTGAGATTGGTTACATGAAGGGTTTTTACACATTTAAGCAATTGGACACTGACAATCAGTTTCAAGTATTAATTCCAACATTTGATTTGTATTTTCCTCCAAGGCTTAACTAATCCAGCAAGTTCCTAATTGATTTTCATCCAAGTAAGCGCTCCATTTTTCACCAAAAGAAACACGAGCCATAGAATCAGAAATGATATTAAGTGAAATAAATTGATTTAAAAACTCATCCCATTTTCCGATTGATTCAAGTTCTTTCTTTAAAGTTGAACTGATTAGAATAAAACGATCACTTATTTCTGAAAAATCATCCAAAAGCGGCTGTATGGAACCATCTCCATGAAGTGCTAACATTTGATAACCTCGGATTTCTTTGTTAAAACCATTGTATATAGCAAAAGGTAACTGATTAAATGGAATAAAAGATTGTTTCTTCAACAAATCAAACAACATCTCTTCGCTCAATTCTTTTGCTTGTAGAGGCCTTAAATAATCGAAAAATAATTTGGCTTCTAATTTTGTGACATGTAATTCTAGCAAGAAATACTTTCCATCACCAAGAGGAAGTACGAACATATTACCCCATAATTGAAATGGAACAATAAACCGTTGCTGAGTAAGAATACTCTGTGAAAAATGATTTAATCGATCCCATCGTGATTGAAGAGTTTGAAGTTTCATTTTATCCGTTTGAGTTCGTTTCAATTGCTTTTCAAGAACTTCTTTCTTTGCTTTTTTGAATCTTGTAGATGAAATAAATTGCCAAACAACTAATAAAATTAAAGCAAAAGAAAATGACATTACTACAATTTTACCTTTCCCTTTCTCATCTTCAACTTGTTTCAAAATATGATCTTCTCTACGTTTTTGAAGTGTAAGTTGCTCCAAGCGGTCTAATTCATAAGCCACCCGTTGAAAGTCCATTTCCTTATTTTTGTTTTGATTATGAACTTTTTTGATTGATTGAATGTATTTTTTTTGAAATTCAGCTGTTTTTTTCCAATCGCCCAGTAATTCATACGTTTGTGCTAGTCGTTCATAAGCATCCGATTGTTCGACAACTAATTCTGCTTTTGTAGCTATTTCTAAAGACGTTTGATAAAACTTCAATGCTTCAGGTAAATTTTCCATGTAAAAATGCCAATCACCCAAATTGTAATAACTTTCTGAGATTCCTTTAGGTGTTCTTAATTCCTCTCTGATTTTTAACGCTTTGTAAAAATGTTCTAATGCCAAATCAGGTTCACCTAATTCGAAATACACAATTGCCATGTTGTTGTAAGCATTTGCTTTTCCATGCTTTGAATCCAATCGAAGTGAATATTCTAAGGTTTTGTTAGCGTATTGAGAAGCTAATTTCAAATCTCCTTTTGCCAAATAGATTTTAGTCAAATAGGTGTATGCTTTTCGTTCTCCATCTTCTAAGCCTTGTTTTTTTACTTTTTCTAGAAACGAGAAAACCTCTGCTTCAGCCAAATCGTATTTCCCTTGACGGATATAAACTTCTGAAAGATTAATCTGCCCCATATAAGACTCATTGTCTGCTCCGAGCATCTCTCCCGACTTAATCGACTTGATAAACCAACTCAAAGCAGCCTCATAATCTGTTTTGTAAATGTACGTAATCCCTAATTGATTTTGAACGTCAGAAAGTCGTTCGTGGTCTTCTTTTCGAAGGTAATATTTCTCCGCATCAAACAAATAACGCAGCGCTAAATCAGTTTTACTTCTTGAATTATATACAATTGATAGCAACAGTTTACCGTATGCAACGTAATCAGGATGATTGTTATTTAAACCTTCATTTACCAAATATGTACCGATTGATAATATTGAATCTGGTTCAGTATCTAAATAAATCTCCCTCAATTCAATCGCTGCTTGAAGTTTAGATTCTTTGGAAGTATATAGTTGTTTTATCCAATGTTTTTCCTTTTGAGCCATCACTAGCTGACAAGTAAACACGATGATAAACGTAGCAAGTAGTTTGTACATGAATTTGGATTTATTACAAAAATACTTTTTTTCTTTTTAATTCAACTTAATTAGTTGTTGATAATTTAAGCTAGTTGCATTCCAACAGTTTTGAGATGAATATTAACCTTAATCCAAGAAAGAATGATTATTTTTGACACAAAATAGTGCATTATGTCAAATTCAATTTCTGTAGTACCTGTTGCTAAAAACGAACCTGTTCGCGCGTATGCTCCGAATTCAGCTGAACGAACGTCTTTGTTAGCAACTTACGAAAAAATGTATCAACAAGAACCGATTGATGTTCCGATGTATATTGGATCTGAATTGGTTCGAACGAATAATAAGAAAGCGCTTACTCCTCCACACGACCATCAAAAAGTGTTGGGACATTATAATGTTGGAGAAGCTAAACACGTCGAGCAAGCAATCGAAGCCGCTTTGAAAGCGAAAAAAGCATGGGCTGAATTACCTTGGGAGCAACGAGCTGCTGTGTTTTTAAGAGCTGCTGATCTTCTTGCAGGACCTTACCGTGATAAAATGAATGCAGCTACCATGTTGGCTCAATCGAAAAATGTATATCAAACTGAAATCGATGCAGCTTGTGAGTTGATTGACTTTTTCCGTTTCAATGTACAATACATGACCCAAATCTACCGCGATCAACCGGAATCTCTTCCAGGAATGTGGAATCGCTTGGAATACCGTCCTTTGGAAGGATTTGTTTTTGCATTGACTCCATTTAACTTTACTTCCATTGCTGCTAATCTTTCTGCAGCTCCCGCTATGATGGGGAACGTAGTCGTTTGGAAACCAGCAGAAACTCAAATTTATTCAGCTCAAATAATCATGGAACTTTTCCGTGAAGCGGGCTTACCTGACGGAGTAATCAATATGGTAACTGTTAGTGGTTCAATGGCTGGTGATGTTATTTTCAAACACAAAGATTTCGCTGGAATTCATTTCACTGGTTCAACAGGTGTTTTCAGAAGTTTATGGAAAGACATTGCAAATAACCTAGAAAATTATCGAAGCTATCCGCGCATTGTTGGTGAAACAGGTGGAAAAGATTTCATTATGGCTCACGCCTCTGCTGATCCTGCGGAAGTAGCAACTGCAATGACGCGTGGTGCATTTGAATTCCAAGGACAAAAATGTTCAGCTGCTTCACGTGTTTACGTTCCGAAATCCATTTGGCCCGAAGTGAAACGCATTGCTGTTGAACAAGTAAACTCTTTCAAAATGGGTTCTCCAGATGATACATCTAATTTTGTCAATGCTGTCATCAGTGAACGTGCTTTTGATAAAATTGCTGAATACATCGATTACATTCATGCGGCAAACGATGCAGAAATCATTGCAGGTGGAAAATACGACAAATCGACCGGTTATTTTATCCAACCAACGATGGCGGTTACAACCAACCCTCAATTTAAAACGATGGTTGAAGAAATTTTCGGTCCCGTTTTGACGATTTATGTTTACGACGACGAAAAGTTTGAGGAAACATTGGAATTGGTTGACAGTACATCGGAATATGCTTTAACTGGTTCTATCATGGCGAAAGATCGTTATGCAATTCAGTTGGCTGTTCGTAAATTAGAACACAGTGCTGGTAACTTCTACATCAACGATAAACCAACAGGAGCTGTAGTAGGTCAACAACCGTTTGGTGGAGCTAGAGGTTCGGGAACGAACGACAAAGCAGGTGCTATGATGAACTTGCTTCGATGGACTTCGGCAAGAACAATTAAAGAAACGTTTGTTACTCCAAAAGATTACCGTTATCCGTTTTTGGGATAATCAAAATCATATTCTTTTTTTCAAAATCCCATTCTGTTGAGTGGGATTTTTTTAATTTTAAGGGAAAAATTATTCAACATGTCGACAGAAAATAAAACATACAAATGGAATACAACTGACTTAGAAATCATCAATTCCATGAATCGTAATACATTGATGGAAGTCTTAGATATCAAATGTGTTGAAATTGGACCAGATTACGTCGTTTCTACCATGCCTGTTTCACCCAAAACTCACCAACCTATGGGATTGTTACACGGTGGAGCAAGCGCGGCCATGATTGAAAGCATTGGCTCAATGGGATCAGCATTGTTGTGTGATTTAAGCAAAGAAGCACCTGTAGGAATAGAAATTAATGCCAATCATATTGGTGGAATTCGATCTGGAATGGTAAAAGCAGTTGGAAAATTGGTTCACGGTGGTAAAAGAACACACGTTTGGCAAGTCGATATAACCGATGAATCGAATGGAAAACTAATATGTACAGGTCGTTTAACAGTGATGATTGTTCCTCATGGAAAATAAATTAGAATTTGTACGTTATCGTTTTCCGAAACAAGAAATCGTTACAAAAACAGGAATCTTTCAAGAAAAACAAGCTCATGAAATCAAAACGGGATTTGTTTTTACTGATTTTCGACGAGAACACATTTATCAATTAGAAGAACAGCGTTCAGACGAAGTACTTGCATTCCATTTTTTCGACGAAAAACCAGTTGTTTTTACACCTCGAGAATACTATTTGCAAGCACATGAATTATTGAACGGAATCAATGTTTTTCAGATGGGAAAAGCCGTGTTTTCTCGCATCAAACAAGTCAGTTTTGATGAAACGAAAGCACTGGATTTTTTCGATGCTTTGTGTGAAAAATACCCTCAAGCTAGCGTTTACCTTGTTTCCTCTCGTTTGTTTGGAACCTGGGTTGGGGCAAGTCCTGAAATCTTATTGGAAGCGCATCAGGAACATTTGTTTACCATGTCTTTGGCTGGAACAAAACGAACCGATGATGCCGATTTCGAATGGAGAAACAAAGAAAAAACGGAACAAGCCTTGGTGACAGACTTCATTGTCGAAACATTGGAAAAAAATAAACTTTGTAACATCGAAACTACTGATCCTTATGATTTTGAAGCAGGACCTGTAACACATATCAGAACCGATATTTCGGCTCGTTTAACAGAAAAGTCGGCTTGGGAAATTGCTTTTCAACTCCACCCTACCCCGGCTGTCAGCGGACTGCCTCGAGATCGAGCTTTAGAGCTAATCGAAACAGTTGAAATACACAATCGCTCTTTATACAGCGGTATGTTTGGCTGGATTTCACCTGAACATGTCAAATTGTATGTCAACCTTCGCTGTGCACAGATCCAGAAGCCATTCACTTACTTATATTTAGGCGGTGGATTTACTGCGGACAGTATTCCCGAAGAAGAATGGATGGAAACAGAGAACAAAAGTAAAACCTTAATGAATGTGATGGAGCAACTAAACAAAAAATAATCACTCCACCACTTTCTCCAATTCTTCTTTTGATAATTTCACGGTTGCAATCCGTTTGAAGCTTCCCATCACTTTGGCTTGGATGAGGAGTTACCACTAATTTCCAACTTTAATAATTCTCTTATTCATAACAAAATCATTCGTTGAAAGCTTAAATATATAAACGCCATCTTCAAAATATCGTAAATCAATTTCTGTCTCCTGATTAATTCTTTCGACATATAATAATTTTCCTTTTAAATCAAACACTTCTATATCTACATCACTATCAAATTTTTCCTTGATAAAGACAATATTTCTCGTTGGATTTGGGTAGATATCAATACTTCTTTCAAATTTATTCATATCCAATAATAGAATTTGATCATTTTCAATTTCTATAACTTGTGTAACAGTGAAATAATTAAGATCATTACAAT
>CAYRMV010000119.1:0-9710 GCA_964425255.1 uncultured Flavobacteriales bacterium | reverse complement strand
GTGAGGAATAGCTAGCTATTTCGAGTAAATTTAACGATGAATATTTCTTTTAAAAAGAATAGCCTAAAAAACACGCGCCATTAAAAATTCCTCTTTGTCGCAAAAACAATTTGAAATAACCCGTTATTCCTTCATTTTTTTTACTAAAATAGGAGCATCTACTGGCGTTCTGAACAAAATTTATAATCAAACTCAGGTTATAAGTGAATCACTTCTCCATAAGCTGCCGCTGCTGCTTCCATAACAGCTTCTGACATAGTTGGGTGAGGGTGAACAGTTTTGATTAAAGCCTCACCTGTTACTTCCAATTTACGAATAGCAACGATTTCAGCAATCATTTCAGTTACGTTAGCTCCAATCATGTGAGCTCCTAATAATTCACCGTATTTCGCATCAAAAATTAGTTTAACAAAACCATCTTTTGCTCCAGCAGCACTTGCTTTACCAGAAGCAGAGAATGGGAATTTACCTACTTTAATATCTAATCCTTTTTCACGAGCCGCTTTTTCGGTCAAACCAACAGAAGCAACTTCAGGCGAACAATACGTACATCCTGGGATATTTCCATAATCCAACGGTTCTGGGTGGTGACCAGCAATTTTCTCAACACAAATAATTCCTTCCGCAGATGCAACGTGTGCTAAAGCAGGCCCTGGGACGATATCACCAATCGCATAATATCCAGGGATATTCGTTTGGTAATATTCATTTACAAGTACACGACCTTTATCCGTTGCGATACCCACTTCTTCTAAACCAATTCCTTCAATGTTTGTTTCGATACCAACAGCAGAAAGAACAACATCACATTCGATTTTCTCTTCTCCTTTTGCTGTTTTTACAGTGACAACGCATCCTTTTCCTGAGGTGTCAACTGATTCAACAGAAGCACCAGTCATAATAGAAACTCCTGCTTTTTTGAACGATTTTTCCAATTGCTTAGAAACTTCTTCGTCTTCAATCGGAACAATATTTGGCATGTATTCAATAACAGTCACTTCTGTACCGATTGCATTGTAGAAATAAGCAAATTCAATACCGATAGCACCAGAACCTACAACAACCAATTTTTTAGGCTGTGTTTTTAACGTCATTGCTTCACGGTATCCGATTACTTTCTCTCCATCTTGTGGGATGTTTGGCAATTTACGTGAACGAGCACCAGTAGCTAAAATCACACCTTTATCAGCTGTATATTCTGTAACAGTTCCGTCTTCAGCAGTAACAGCTACTTTTTTTCCCGCTTTTACAGCTCCGAACCCTTTGATGACATCGATTTTATTTTTCTTCATCAAAAATTGGATTCCATTACTCATTCCACTAGCAACACCTCGGCTTCGCTCGATCATTGCATTGAAATCAGCACTTGAATCTTTCACCGTGATTCCGTAATCACTCGCATGAGAAATATATTCAAATACATTTGCACTTTTCAAAAGCGCTTTCGTAGGGATACAACCCCAATTCAAGCAAATTCCACCTAAAGATTCGCGTTCAACGATGGCTGTTTTCAATCCTAATTGGGAAGCACGAATGGCAGTTACATACCCTCCAGGTCCACTTCCAACTACAATAATGTCGTAATTCATTGTATTTTGTTTAATTAACTGATTCTAAATCAAATTATTTTCAATTTTCGCAAGGCGAAGTTACGGATTTTCTTACGAAAAATACCCCCTAAATTCAGATTCATTTTACAATGAAATTCATCGTTCTCAAAAAAAAAGCGTAATTTTAACTTATTTATCAATCTTTTAAGTCATGATTATTGACATGCATACGGTAGTTACCGTGAATTACAAACTGACAAATAAAACAACTGGTGAATTTGTCGAAGAAACCAATTCGGAAAATCCACTTGTATTTTTATACGGTGTTGGAGGGATTATTCCCGATTTTGAAATGAATTTACATGGAAAAACAGTCGGTGATACATTTGATTTTGCTATCGAAGCTGCAAATGCATACGGAAATTCAAGTGAAGAGAACATTGTTCCAATTCCAACTTCTGTTTTTAAAGGGGAAGATGGATCTATTGACACAACTCAAATTTTTGTTGGTGCTATCGTTCCGATGACAGACAACCAAGGAAATCATATGAGAGGAAAAGTTGTTAGTATGGACGATGAAACAGTAAAAATGGATTTCAATCATCCTTTAGCGGATCAAGATTTGCATTTTTCGGGTGAAGTATTAGAAGTACGCGCAGCAACGCAAGACGAAATTGCACACGGACACGTTCATGGTCCAGGTGGTCATCATCATTAATTAACTCACTATAAAAAAGAGGCTGTTCATAAAAAGTTCAGCCTCTTTTTTTATTTGTTCCTATTTTTGAAAAAAATAAACGATATGATTCGCTATACATTTGCTGTTCAAAATCCAGCGCAACAATATATACAAATTACAACCGAATTTCAAACACCAGAAAATGAAATCAATCTGCATTTACCGAGTTGGCGTCCGGGAAGATACGAACTAGGTAACTTTGCTAAAAACATACGTAATTTTACTGTTTACGATGATAATGGAAAGAAAAGAAGCGCTGAAAAAACGAGCAAAGACTCTTGGAAAATAGATACATCCAATACACAATCTATCCAAGTTCACTATTTGTATTATGCATCAGAATTAAATGCGGGTTCGACTTATTTATCCAAAGAACAACTGTATGTAAACCCCGTTAACTGTTGTTTATATGCAGAAGGACAAGAAAATGAAGCCTGCGAAATAACACTACAAGTTCCCAATCACTTTGAATGGGCTTGTCCCCTACCTCATGAAAATTGGACTTGTAAAGCTGAAAATTTTGATCAACTTGCTGACTCCCCTTTTATTGCATCTTTTCAATTGCAACATGATGTTTATGAAGTAAATGGAATTCCCTTTCATTTGTGGTTTAATGGTGAAATTAAAATGGACTGGGAACGAATCAAGATTGATTTTCAAGCATTTACAGCAAAGCAACTAGAAAAATTCAGTGAGTTTCCAGTAAAAGAATATCATTTTTTATTTCAAATCGTTCCTTATCGAGCCTATCATGGCGTTGAACATCAAAACTCAACGGTAATTTTACTGGGGCCAAGTTATGATATATTCAATGGATTTTACAAAGAATTATTGGGCGTCAGTTCGCATGAATTGTACCATACTTGGAATGTGAAAGCCATTCGACCGATTGAAATGTTTCCATACAACTTTAAACAAGAGAATTACTCCAAATTGGGGTATTTGTGTGAGGGAGTGACGACGTATATGGGAGATTTATTTCTTTACAAAAGTGGTGTTTTTACCTTCGATCAATATTTAGTAGAATTAGGCAATCAACTGCAAAAGCATTTCGATAATTTCGGTCGATTCAATTATTCCGTAACCGACTCATCTTTTGATACATGGTTAGATGGTTATGTGCCAGGAGTTCCCCATCGAAAAGTTTCAATTTACACAGAAGGTTGTCTTTTGGCACTGATTACAGATGTGTTTATTCGACGAAATTCGAAAGAAAAATATGGTCTTGACGATGTTATGAAGCAATTGTATTTCCAATTTTATTTGGAAAACAAAGGAGTTTCTGAAACAGATTACATTCAAATGATCGAACAATTAGCTGGAGCTTCATTCTCAAGCATTTATACAGACTATTTTATTGGAACAAAACCTTATGAATCCATTCTTGTAGATAGTTTAGATTACTTAGGTTTAGAATTACATCACAAACCAACGAATAGATACAGCGCTGCCAAACTGGGATTCAAATCGATTCCACAAGGAATGAATGCGGTTGTAAAAGCTATCTATCCAGGTAGTCCAGCAGAACTTGGAAGACTTATGTTGGAAGATGAAATTTTAGCCGTCAATTCTTTCCAATTAAATGGCGAATTAGATGCTTGGTTGAATTATTTTGATGATGATGTAAAAACCCTAACTATTTCACGAAAAGGAAGAATAATCGAAGTAACATTGCCCGAAGTCAATCGGTATTTTTATTTGGATTACTCTGTAAAAGTTACTTCAGAACAAACGCATGCACAAAAAAGAGCATTTCAGTATTGGTCAAATTAAACTTTTGTCTGTTTAAAATTGAACTGATTCTAAGTTTAAAGAAAAAAAACGAAGATTAGATCGAAAAGAAATGGTTGAAAATAGGTGGTTTCAATCGATTTTAAGAAATATTCTGATTTTTCCCTTAAAAATTGATAATTTTTCGAAAAAGGCTTGCAACGGATAACTTTTTGTTTATTAATTTAGATGCCGTTATTAAAAGAATGACTCACACAAAAACTCGTTAGCAAAATGGGCGAAACAGCGAAAATAGAATTAGAAGGGAAAGTATATGAATTCCCGGTAATTGAAGGAACAGAAAACGAAAAAGCAATTGACATCAGTGCGCTTCGATCAAAAACTGGTTACATAACGTTAGATACTGGTTACAAAAACACAGGAGCAACAACAAGTGGAATCACATTTTTAGATGGAGAAGAAGGAATTTTAAAATACCGTGGCTATCCAATCGAACAGCTAGCTGAAAAAGCATCGTTTATTGAAGTAGCGTATTTGCTCATTTACGGAGAATTACCAACACAAGAACAGTTGGATAATTTCCAAACAAGTATCACGAAACATACCTTGGTTCACGAGGATATGAAACGTTTTTTTGAAGCATACCCAGCAAAAGCACATCCAATGGGAGTACTTTCGTCCATGGTTTGTTCCTTATCTACTTTCTATCCTGAATCGTTAGATCCAAACAGAAGTTCAGAAGCAAAGGATTTGACTATCCATCGTTTATTGGCTAAATTGCCAACGTTAGCTGCTTGGTCGTACAAAAATTCTATTCGCCATCCATTCATTTACCCAAAAAATGAATTCGATTATTGCAAGAATTTCATGTACATGATGTTCTCCATGCCAACAGAAGAATACAATGTTGACCCTGTTGTTATCGATGCTTTGAATAAATTATTGATTTTACATGCTGACCACGAACAAAACTGTTCTACATCTACTGTTAGAATTGTTGGTTCTTCTCAAGCAAATTTATATGCATCTATCTCTGCCGGTATTTCTGCATTGTGGGGTCCACTTCACGGAGGTGCAAATCAAGCAGTACTTGAAATGTTAGAGAAAATCCACAATGATGGCGGAGATGTTGACAAGTGGGTTGCAAAAGCAAAAGACAAAGATGATTCTTTCCGATTGATGGGCTTTGGGCACCGCGTTTACAAAAACTTCGATCCACGAGCTACAATCATCAAAAAAGCGTGTGATGATGTTCTTGCAAAATTAAATATCAACGATCCGCTTTTAGCGATTGCTCAAAAATTAGAAAAAGTTGCCTTGGAAGACGAATATTTCAAAGCAAGAAGTTTGTATCCAAACGTAGATTTCTACTCAGGTATCATTTACCGTGCATTAGGAATTCCAACTGACATGTTTACAGTAATGTTTGCATTAGGTCGTCTACCAGGATGGATTGCGCAATGGAAAGAAATGACTGAAAACAATGAACCAATTGGTCGTCCACGTCAGATCTATACGGGAGCTGTAACACGTGATTACGTTTCTATCGAACATAGATAAAATAACTCATAAAAGACAAAACGGGAAGCTTTACACTTCCCGTTTTTTTTTATTTAAAAATAATAATACTACCTTTTTAATTTACTTTAATCTTCGATATACCCATTATCAATCGCAAAACGAACCAAGCCAATCGAGGTCTTTGCTCCCGTTTTCATTAATAAATTCTTGCGGTGACTTTCCACAGTATGTATACTCAAAGTTAATTTTTCAGCAATTTGCTGAGTAGTCAAATCCTGACAAATCAATTGTAAAATCAGTTGTTCTTTTTTGGTTAAAACCACTTCTCCATGCACTTCCTCCGTTCGAAAACTATTGATTAGCTTTTCTTTAACTTCATCCACAAAATAAGACCCCCCTTCAAAAACCGTTTGAATTCCATCAACAAGTTCTTTTTTCGAACAATCTTTCAAGACATATCCTTTCGCTCCTGACTTAATTACTTCTTGTATGTGCTTGGCATCATTAAACATCGAAAGCATCAAAATCTTATGTCTAGGATTCTGTTTTAAAAGTATACCGGCGGCTTCAATTCCATTTATTTCAGGCATATTTATATCAAGAAGAATCACATCCACTTCAGTGGTTTTTAAAAGTGAAATAACTTCTTCACCATTCGAAGCTTCAGCCACTACAGAGATACCATGATAAGAATCAAGTAAAGACTTTATTCCTTCACGAAACATTTCATGGTCATCAGCGATTAAAATTCGTATCATTTTTATATGGGAATATTGATTACTACTGTTGTACCTCGATTCTGTACAGAATCAAAAATAACAACGCCATTACAACGTTGTATTCGGTCTTGAATGTTTTTCAATCCAAGACCATTTTCTTTGTTATTTCTTACCATGCCAATTCCATCATCTTCATAAATGACTTGTAATTCATTGTTAATGCGGGAAATTTGCAATTCAATATTTTCAGCTTTTGCATGCTTCAGGGTATTTGTTACCAACTCCTGAACCACCTTAAACAATTCGTTTACAATTAATTCAGATATAACTAAATCGTGTATTTCATAATGTAATTCAAAATTTATTTTTCCGGATAAATTCAACCCTTCAGCAAGTTGTTCCAAATTAGCTTTAAAACCAACAGAAGAACCAGAATTATATAAATTATGTGAAATCCCCCTAACTTCTTCGATTGATGTTCGCAATAAACCACGAATAAAGACATTTTTCTTGCGCAATTCATCGGAAGGAACGTTTTCAATATCGGTCAAATTTAGATTTATTGTAGCTAGTAGTCCGCCTAAACGATCGTGTAATTCAGAAGCTATCCGTTTTCGTTCCATTATTTCACCCGAAAGTTGTGCTTTATACGTTTTGCTTTCTTGTGATAAAACCAATTCTTCTAACTCTTTGTTCTTTCGTTGAATCTCGAGTTCTTTTACTTTTCTTTTTTGCCTCTGTAAAATCGCAATTGCAAGAAAAACCAATGCCAAAATCGTAATAACAGAAATGATCAACGTAAAATACAAACTTTTCCGAGCTGCACGCGCATCCATTTTTGCTATTCGTTCTTTTTGTTTTGCAATAAGTTTCTCTTTTTTAACTGTTTGATATTTCGCTTCAATATCCAATAATTCTTTGCTTTTTCTAGCTTCGACTTCGTTTTCGTAAAAGAGTAAATATTTATTGTAATAAATATCAACACTATCGACATTTCCAAGATGTGCATGAGCCAGCATAACACCCGCTAAAATGAGACTTTCATTAAATGCCATATCATCTTCCATTTCTACATATTCAAGCGCTTTTCGGTAGAAAGTCAGACTTTTATTGTAATTCCCTAAATATTCGTAACACAAACCCAAATTGTAATATACTCCATCTAGTTTATTAAACATTTTATTTTTTAAGCAAAATTCTTCCAATTCAAAAAGAACATCGATTGATTTTTGTTGATTTTCTAAGTTTATTAGAATATTTGATTTTGAAAAGAGTGTAATAAAATATACATCAATATTATCCTTGTCTACATATTTTAATGCCTTCTCAATATACGTTTGAGCCATTTCGAAGTTATACATACTCAAAAATATCCCGGATTTGACCGAATATGATTTTGAGAGCAAAACTGAATCCATCGATTTCAAACCAAAATCGATGGATTTATCAATGTAAATTAAGCTTTTATCGTAAAAATTATTTTCATCAAAATTAGATGCGATGAAATAATATACTTCAGCAAGTTTGTTGTATTTTCGTTTCTTTTGATAAGACTCTATTAAAGTAAATAAAATCTTGTTGGATTTATCGTGTTGCTTTTTGTAGAATAATTCTTTGGCATGACGAAGCAAGGAATCCTCCTGTGAAAACAGAAAATTTGATGAGATTGTAATTAAAAAAAGGACAAATATGTATTTCATTAATGTACTTTCGTGGTTCTCAATACTCTTTTATCTTTATCTTTTCCTTCTTTGTCTTTTGCAAGAACAAGAATATTTAGGTAATTCCCATTTGGATCAGGAACATAAACCGTTAATCGTTGCATCAAAGTATCAAGCGTTTGTGGATTTTCATTGTCTTGAACGATTACGACGAAAATCAAATCCCCTTCTTGATACTGAGGTAAATCTCGTAGCGTACATCCTGGCGGTAAGGTTGTAGACGTTCCCGTAATTGCACAGTTGTTGTAAGGTGCCCAGAAATTAACGATCAAATGATTCGAAGCATCATAAGTTAAAAATGGTTGATAATAATCTTTCCCCGACATAATTTTAAGTTTTATAGTTTAATCAAATATAACACCTTTTCAATTAAAACAAATCCCTGAAATCAGGGAGGTAAATATCCCTGAATTCAGGGATATAAAAAATAGCTGTTTTCAGGGATTTTTAATTCAATTCACTTACATACCTTTGCTCAGAAGATAGTAGGAATATTTTAGAGTTCATCTCTTAACTAACTTGACCTACACAACTAAGCAAATCCGATTAACCCTTAAATATAGAAGGATTGAAATATCAGTCCTTTTTTTATTTTCAAAAAAAAAGTGTCTTGTTACCAAAACACTTTATAATTCTGATTAAAATTCGATTACCAAGCAAATAATGGTCTTTGTCCCATCAAAGCATTCACTTCAGCACGAACGCTTGCCAACAAAGAGTCATCATTGATATTAGTTAAAACTCGATCCATTAAATGTACTATTTGAGGAATTTCATCTTCTTTCACCCCTCTTGATGTAATTGCAGGCGTTCCTACTCGGATTCCAGAAGTAACATAAGGTGATTCTGTATCAAATGGAACCATATTTTTATTCACAGTGATGTCTGCGAGAACCAAACGGTTTTCAGCATCTTTACCTGTTACCCCTTTTGAACGAAGATCAATCAACATACTGTGATTATCTGTTCCTCCAGAAATAATGGAATAACCCAAATTTACAAACTCTCTAGCCATAACAGCAGCATTAGTTTGAACTTGTTTCATGTATGTTTTATAGTCATCAGACAATGCTTCACCGAAAGCAACTGCTTTTGCAGCAATTACATGTTCAAGTGGTCCGCCTTGAATCCCAGGGAAAACAGCAGCATCCAACAAAGCCCCCATGGATTTTAAATTGCCGTTGTTCCATTTTAGACCAAAAGGATTTTCAAAATTGTTGCGCATCATAATGATACCCCCTCGAGGACCACGCAACGTTTTGTGCGTTGTCGAAGTTACAATATGACAATGTTCCAAAGGATCATTCAATAACCCAGCTGCAATTAATCCTGCTGGATGAGAGATGTCTGCCAAAATAAGTGCACCAATTTCATCCGCTACTTTTCGAATTCGCGCATAATCCCAGTCACGTGAATAGGCAGAAGCTCCACAAATGATCATTTTAGGACGTTCTCTCAAAGCTATTTCTTCGAGCATTTCATAATCGACAAAACCTGATTCTTTCTTAACTCCGTAAAAAAGTGGCTTGTACAATTTTCCAGAAAAATTAACGGGAGAACCGTGTGTTAAGTGTCCTCCATGAGAAAGATCAAATCCTAAAATTTTGTCACCGGGTTGCAAACAAGCTAAAAATACAGCCGCATTTGCTTGAGCCCCTGAATGTGGTTGAACATTTGCCCAAGTTGCCCCAAATAATTGACACAAACGATCAATGGCAAGTTGCTCCAC
>CAYRMV010000118.1:0-9727 GCA_964425255.1 uncultured Flavobacteriales bacterium | reverse complement strand
GATTAATCGCGCCTCAACTTCTACCATCGAAATTACTTTTATATTCGAATTTTCTTTTCGCTCTTCCTTTGTTTTATCAAACCGTTTCGTAACGGATAAGCAACATTTATGCCCGCACAAACACTGGCTTTTCGATGAAAATTCACGATTTTGGAATGAAACAATTGAAACAACAATTCGGTAGCACACAGTCATAGTCCTCACTAAGGATAAAATTACTCGCAAGTATTCATTCAAAAACCGTTTCAATCCCTAACGGAGGGCTGATCATCACGAAGTTGAGGCGCGATTAATCGCGCCTCAACTTCTACCATCGAATTTACTCCTCGCTCCGTTTCTGTTTCTCATTCTGTTATATCCCTTCACCTCCCCAACCTTCCTCAAGGAGGGAAAGAACAAACCTAACTGTCCACTTTTCCCTTTCTACTTTTCCCTATCAACTATCTGACTAATCAACTAAGCGACATTCTACTATCCACTTTTAATTATTCATTTACCATCTATTCCACTCCTTTTCCCTACCTTTGAATAGAAAAATAGATATTATGGCAATAAACTGGACAATTGCAAAAGAATACGAAGATATTACGTACAAAAAATGCGACGGCGTGGCGCGAATTGCGTTTAATAGACCCGCTCTACGAAATGCGTTTAGACCGAAAACTACGGCTGAGTTGTTTGATGCTTTTTTAGATGCGCGCGAAGACCCTGAAGTGGGTGTCGTTTTGCTTTCTTCGGAAGGCCCTTCCCCAAAAGATGGAGTTTACTCCTTTTGTAGTGGAGGCGATCAGAACGCTCGTGGCGAACAAGGATATGTAGACGATGCTGGGGTTGGGCGTTTGAACATTTTAGAAGTACAACGCTTGATTCGTTTTATGCCCAAAGCGGTAATTGCTGTAGTAAATGGTTGGGCAGTCGGAGGTGGACATAGCTTGCACGTGGTTTGTGATTTGACCTTGGCGAGTAAAGAACACGCGATTTTCAAACAAACCGATGCGGATGTTACTAGTTTTGATGGTGGATATGGCTCCGCTTATTTGGCCAAAATGGTCGGACAGAAAAAAGCACGTGAGATTTTCTTTTTGGGTAGAAACTATTCTGCTCAAGACGCTTTCGAAATGGGAATGGTCAATGCAGTGATTCCGCACGATGAATTGGAAGACACGGCTTTTGAGTGGGCGCAAGAGATTTTGGCAAAATCTCCTACATCCATTCGTATGTTGAAGTTTGCAATGAACTTGACAGACGATGGCATGGTTGGACAACAAGTATTTGCTGGCGAAGCAACACGATTGGCCTACATGACCGAAGAAGCGAAAGAAGGGCGAAACGCATTCCTCGAAAAACGCAAGCCCGATTTTACACCGTTTAAACGTGTTTCGACGTGATCGAATAAAATATAAATACATAAAAACGCCCTTGAAGTCAATTCAAGGGCGTTTTTGTATTATCAATAAATTGATTTATTTCATTTTCGATAAGTCTGGCATGTCACGTGTGAAAGCAGAAATTCCTGTTACATCCAAACCAGTAATCAACAAGTGGATGTCATGTGTTCCTTCATATGTAACAACGGACTCTAAGTTCGCCATGTGACGCATGATAGAGTATTCACTAGTGATACCCATTCCACCGTGGATTTGACGAGCTTCACGCGCAATATTCAAAGCGATTTCGCAACTGTTGCGTTTCGCCATCGAAATTTGTGCAGATGTAGCCTTGCCTTCGTTGCGCAATTGTCCTAAACGCAACAACAGCAATTGAGCTTTGGTGATTTCAGTAATCATTTCAGCCAACTTCTTCTGAGTCAATTGGAAAGCGCCAATCGGAACGCCAAATTGAGTTCGCTCTTTCGAGTAACGCAAAGCTTGATCGTAGCAATCCATGGCAGCACCCAATGCACCCCAAGCAATTCCGAAACGAGCAGAGTCTAAGCAGCTCAACGGAGCACCTAAACCAGATCTTCCAGGTAAAATGTTTGCTTTTGGAACTTTTACATTGTCGAAAATCAACTCACCAGTAGAAGAAGCACGCAACGATAATTTACCGTGCATTTCAGGCGTTGAAAATCCTTCCATTCCACGTTCAACAACCAAACCGTGAATACGACCAGCTTCGTCTTTTGCCCAAACTACTGCGATGTGTGCAAATGGCGCATTGGAAATCCACATTTTCGCTCCATTCAAAATCACGTGGTCACCCGCATCTTTGAAGTTGGTAATCATTCCAGCTGGATTGGAACCATGATCGGGTTCAGTCAAACCGAAACAACCCATCATTTCTCCTGTTGCCAACTTAGGCAAATATTTTTGTTTTTGTTCTTCGGTACCATATTTCCAAATCGGATACATCACCAAAGATGACTGTACAGATGCTGTTGAACGCAAACCTGAGTCACATCGTTCCAACTCTTGCATGATCAAACCATAGGAAATTTGATCCAATCCTGGACCACCGTATTCTTCTGGAATGTACGGACCAAATGCACCAATTTCACCTAATCCAGGCAGAATGTGGTTTGGAAATGTTGCTTTTTCGTAATGCTCATCAATGATGGGAGAAACTTCTTTCTTTACCCAAGCACGTGCTGCATCACGAACCAATTTTTGCTCGTCTGTGAGCAAGTCATCCATGTTGTAATAATCTGGATGTGTGTATAAATCTGAACGCATAATCAAATTTTTTTCGATTTGGAGTGGGGCAAAATTACGATTTAAAAATAAAAACCAACCGCATTATCCAAATACTCAACAACAAAACTGTAATTTTGTGCTGAAATCATGCAAAAGATTAGTCATTTATTGTTGTCCAATTCGTTTTTTTCTTCGGATCTCTCTTCCGAAACCAACTTCGAATTGCTTGCTCGAAACGAACAACTCGTTTGGATCTCTACTTCCTTCTTGTTGATTTCCTTCTTATTCATTGCATTTGCTCGATCCAACTCCAATCAGTTTGTTTTGATTTTGGCTAAAGTGATCTACAAAAACAAAAACCTGGAAAAAATTATTCAAGAGGAATATGCGCTACGAACACTTGCTTCTGTCTTGCTGACCTTCAATTTTGTTTTCGTTTTTACAGCCAATCTGAATTTGTTGTTACAACACCACGGAGTTGTTTTTACTTGGGTTGAGTTGTATTGGTTACTTATCCCACCTGTATTTTATCTTGTTTGGACATGGTTTAGCGCAGCAATGATTGGATGGTTTACGGGAGAATCAAATTTGCTAAAACCCATCAAGCAAAATGGATTGATTCTTTTGCAGGCACTGGGAGTGATCCTTAGTTTGCTTTTACTTTTGTGGACATTCAACACCAAATGGTCTTTTTATTTCGAATGGATCTTTGTTGGATTGGTTTCGTTTTTTGTTTTTTACCGTTTGTGGAGAGGAATAATTGTCAGCTTTCAACGAGGAATAGCATGGTATTATATTATTTTGTATTTTTGCACCCTCGAAATATTGCCCTATCTCTTACTTTATAGTATTTATTGGCAATATTTTCAAGTTAACTGAGTTGTGATTAATTAATAGTAAGATTTTGAGCATCAAAACAATTTTGGTTTCTCAACCCAAGCCAGAGGGGGATAAATCACCGTATTATGATCTTGCGGATAAGTACAAACTGAAGATTGATTTTCGACCATTCATTCATGTGGAAGGGGTTGATGTGCAAGAATTCAGAACGCAGCGGGTTAACATTCCTGAGCATACTGCTATCATCTTGACGTCCAAAACAGCCGTAGATCACTTTTTTCGCATTGCGGAAGAAATTCGCTTTTCTGTTCCAGATACCATGAAATATTTCTGTATTTCGGAAGCAGTGGCCTTGTATCTTCAAAAATATGTGACTTACCGCAAAAGGAAAATTTTTCATGGTAAACAAACCATCGAAGAGTTGGTTGACATGATGAAAAAGCACAAAGCTGAGAAGTTCTTGTTGCCTTGTACAGACATTCTACGCGATAAAATTCCAGAAACATTAGAACAACACAAAATCAATTTCACGAAAGCGATGTTGTATCGTACCGTGGCTTCTGATTTGAGTGATTTGGAAGATGTGTACTATGATTTGTTGGTTTTCTTTAGTCCAGGAGGAATCGAATCTTTATTCAAAAATTTCCCTGATTTCAAGCAAAACAATACGCTGATCGCTGCATTTGGTCCAACAACAGCCAATGCGGTTATTAAAAATAATTTGCGTCTCGATTTACATGCACCACAACCCAATGCTCCATCGATGACTGCTGCCATTGAAAATTACATCAAGGATTCCTTGAAAAAGAAATAAAAGAAATTATACCATTTCAAAGGGTGTTTCGAAAAATTCGAGCACCCTTTTTTCGTTCTGTTTAGATCAAAATGGGTGTTAAAAACACCTCAAATTTTTTCCGTTTTTTTATCAAAACCTGTGTATTTGTTTACCTTCTGTTCAAAAGTTAGATTCTAACACAGTATTTTATTATTTTTACACCACAATGTACAATTTGTATGAGTAAAAAATCAGTTTCTTCCCCTTCGTTTTCAGAGAAAGGGCACAAAAAAATGACCTATGCCCTTTGGGGTCTTGGCTTGTTTCCATTGTTGTTTGTCATTTCTTTACTCGTTTTCCAGTCGGAAGATGATTTGCCTCCCGTGGCTATGCTAGACAATCCGCCGGAGTTACTTGCTTCTATAATTTACGCTGATGATGGTGAAACAGAATTGGGTCGTTATTGGAAAATCAATCGCTCAAGTGTAACCTACAAAGAAATTTCCCCATTCGTGACAGATGCTTTGATTGCTACAGAAGATGAGCGTTTTCAAAATCACTCAGGGGTCGATTTTCAGGCAATTGGTCGTGCTGTTGTTTCAGTTGGTGGTGCAGGAGGTGCTTCAACCATTACGCAACAGTTAGCAAAGCAATTGTTTACGCTTCAAAAAAGAGACCGTGATGCGCTTGCTCGTGCCATGGGTGAAGAAGTCGGAAACGAAAGCTCAGGTAGAATCGGTCGAATTTTTTCTCGAATAGGTGAAAAAGCACGCGAAAATATCATCGCTACTCGTTTGGAAGAACGATTTACGAAAGAAGAAATCATTACAATGTACTTGAATCAATTTGATTTCTTGTACAATGCAGTTGGTATTGCCAATGCATCCAAAGTATATTTCAATAAAAAACCGAAGGATTTGACAAAAGATGAAGCAGCAATGCTTATTGGAATGTGTAAAAATCCAGATTTGTATAATCCATACACATTTAAGATTCGAAATTACCGTCAACGTCTTGCCAACAAATTAGAAGTACCTGCGAATAGCATCACCGAAGCTCAAATTGCGGAAGCAAGAGCAAAAGATAGTTTGCGCGCCTTGAATCGCAGAAACACTGTGTTGGATCAATGGTTGAAAAACAGCAAAAAAGGAAACGAAGCATTGCGCGTTCCTATGACCAAAGAAGAATGTGAGGCTTTAAAGAAAAAACCGTTGGAAACCGATTACCAAGTCGTTGACCATAAAAAAGGTTCTGCTCCTTACTTCCGCGAATCACTTCGTCAAGAAATTCAACAATTGTTGAGCGAGAAAAAACCAGATGGTTCGCTAAAATATACCCGTGAAGATGGTGCTCCTTGGAATATTTACAGCGATGGATTGAAGATTTACACTTCGTTGAATGCAGAAATGCAACAACATGCCGAAGATGCGGTTGCAAAGCACATGAAGAAAAATTTGCAACCGGCTTTTGATCGCAACAACAGAGGATTGAAAAATTTCCCATTTGCCAACTCAATTTCTGAAAAAGATGTCGAATTGTTGATGACATCTGCCATGCATCGATCTGATCGGTATAAAAGTATGATAGCACAAGGATATTCGGAATCGGAAATTCGTGCAGTATTCAATGAAAAAACACAGATGCGTGTTTTCGATTGGAAAGAAAAAGATTTGGAAAAAGATACCACCATGTCTCCATTTGACTCCATTCGTTATTACAAATCATTCTTGCAAGCTGGATTGGTTTCCATTGAACCAGAAACTGGATTTATCAAAGCGTGGGTTGGGGGTACAGACATTGATCACTTTGCGTATGACCACGTAAAATTAGGTCGTCGTCAAGTTGGTTCGACCATCAAACCTTTTATCTACGGCGCTGGAATTGCGATGGGTGTTATCAAACCATGCATGCAAGTACCCAACATTAATTACTGTGTCGATTTGTTTGATCCAAATGGCAATCCCGATGGTCAATGGTGTCCGAAAAACTCGGATGGTAGTGCCAAAGGAGGAATGGTAACGTATCGTCGTGGTTTGGCAAATTCCATGAACAACATTACGGTGAAAGTGATGCAGGAAATGGGTGCAAAAGGCGGTCCACAGACAGTAGCTAAATTGATGGAAAAATTAGATATCAAATTGGCTCCAAACGATATTGTTCCTGCGATGTGTTTGGGTTCAATGGATCTTTCTTTGTATGAAATGGTGGGTGCTCAAGCTGCTTTTGTCAACAAAGGAATTTTTAATAAACCAACCGCTATCATTCGAATCGAAGATCGAAATGGACATGTTATCTACAATGCGCGTCCAACGGAACGAGAAGCAATTAACGAAAATGTTGCTTATTCGGTGTTGAAAATGATGCAAGCTGTTGTGAATGAGGGTACAGCAGGAAGTTTGCGTGGCGGAAGAGATTGGGGCGGAATCCGTTATCCAACTGCTGGAAAAACGGGTACAACTCAAAATAACTCCGATGGATGGTTCATTGGTTTGACTCCTCAATTGGCAACAGGTGTTTGGGTAGGTGCGGAAGACCGTGCTGTTCGTTTCCGTACGATGGAGTGGGGGCAAGGAGCTCGTTTGGCTTTACCGATTTATGGATATTTCATGCAAGAAGTCTACAAAGATCCTAAAATTGGTATTTCCACTTCTGATTTTGAAAAACCAAAAGGATTTGATGATAGTATGTTCTCGTGCACCGGCTCCGATCAATTGCCTGAAGATGCACCAGACGAACAAAATGATTCCATTCCTGAAGAAATTCAGATTTACTAATTGAAGAAACATGAATAAAGTTGTAAAAAACGTAGAAGAAGCTTGCCAAGGAATTCAAGACAATATGACCTTGATGGTCGGTGGTTTTGGATTGTGCGGTATTCCTGAAAATTCCATAGCGCAATTGGTGAAATTAGGGGTAAAAAACCTGACGTGTATTTCCAACAATGCAGGTGTTGACGATTTTGGTCTTGGCTTGTTGTTGCAAAATAAACAAGTTAAGAAAATGATCAGTTCGTATGTGGGAGAAAATGATGAATTTGAACGACAAATGCTTTCAGGAGAGCTGGAAGTAGATTTGATTCCACAAGGTTCATTGGCAGAACGATGCCGTGCTGGAGGAGCAGGAATTCCCGCTTTTTTTACACCAGCTGGTTTTGGTACCGAAGTGGCGGAAGGAAAAGAAGTCCGCATTTTTAACGGGAAACCGCATATTTTGGAAGAAGCATTAACCGCTGATTTTGCTATCGTGAAAGCTTGGAAAGGCGACACAGAAGGGAATTTGATTTACAAAGCAACAGCACGTAATTTCAATCCTATGATGGCGATGGCTGGAAAAATTACCATTGCGGAAGTCGAAGAATTGGTGCCTGCTGGTGAACTCGATCCAAATGATATTCATACACCAGGAATTTTTGTTCAACGTATTTTTCAAGGTGAAAAATTTGAAAAAAGAATCGAACAACGAACGGTAAGACCCAAAGCGTGAATTCGTTTATAAATAAGTTTTCTGATAAACGCTGGTATACGATTTTTGCTGGCGTTTTCTTTCTTTCCGTTTTTACCTATATTTTACTTCGTGCTTTCATCAACGAGCCGATTCACGATGAAATTTCTACATATCTCTACTTCATTTATCGAGGTGATTTCTATGGCGAAAACATCGTTTGGGATGCCAATAATCATTTGCTGAATTCGTGGCTAGGTCATACGATTTACCCCTTGGTGAAAGATAATTTTGGTTGGTTGCGTATCTTCAATGTATTGGCTTTTGTAGCCTATTTTTGGTCCGTTTTTCACTTAGTTTGGAAATTCGAAAAAACGCTACTCCGTTACCTCGGATTGATTGCCCTAAACTGCATTCCATTTATTCTAGATTATTTTTCCTACACACGTGGTTATGGACTTTCGATGGGGTTTTTCTTGCTCGCTTTAGTACAACTACAAAAACAAACTTCGGGCTTACTGTTAAAAGGTTTTTTGTTCGCGTATCTCTTTTTAATTCTTGCCGTTTCTGCGAATCTTAACTTCATAAATACATCTTTGTTAATCGTTGCTTGGATCGTATTTTTACAAATAATCCGCAAAAATGAATTGAAATTTAAGGAACATGTCTTTTTGGTTTTAGCACATGTATCCTTCTTGGTTTTGCTTGTACCATTTGTAGAGTTTGCTTTTGCACTCAAAGAGAAAGGCGCACTTTATTACGGTAGTTTAGATGGATTGTGGGAAGTTACCGGTAAAACCTTGAGCCGATTTACACTTTTTTATGATGCAGATTGGTTGAAGTGGGCACTTTTGTTAATTTTATTAAGTCTCTTAGCATGGGTACTTTTCCGATTGAAAAAAGTTGGTTTTCGTGAAGGAACAAAACAACGTAGTGTGCTTTATGCTTATCTTTTGGCAGGAAACCTCCTCGGAATTTTGTTCTTGGCTTATGTGTTGAAAGTCAATTACCCAGAAGATCGAACGGGGATGTATCTGATTCCTTTGTTTTTATTACTTCTTTTGGAAAGCATTCAGAAAGCACCGTGGTTGGGGCTTATCTTTCTTTATTTTCCCATTACGTTTGTTGGAAAACTGAATTTGCACACCAGTATTTTTTCACCCGACGATCGGATGACACACGCTTTTTACCAAGATGTCAAAAAAGAGATTAAACCAGAACATAGCATCATGATTTATGGCTTGATGACGATGAATTTTCCCTTGCATGAGTCACACGAAAAGGTCAAGTCGAGTTTGGCGATGCATTACAATGTAAACGCCGGAATTACAGACATCATTGTTACGCGAAGCAACGTGAACAAGAATCCGTATTTGAAGAAATATTATACACAAATTGCCAGTGATAAACCTTCGATGATGCTCGCGTTCAAACGTAAAATTCCTTTGGTGAAGGATACTTTGTTCCAAACTGAAACTCCTGCACAAGTTTCGAATGGGGAGTTTCTACCTTTGTTTGAATTAGACTCTTTGCAGCAATACAATAAAGGCGCCATGCAAGTTTCGTTGAAAGGACATATTCGTTCCGAAGATCCCAAAACAGCGATTCACTTAGTAATTTCTACCACCAATAAAAAAGGGGAACCAAGCGCTTATGAAACTCATTTTATCGAATTGGTTTACCAAGGTCAGCAGTTGGATGACGATTTTTGGCACCACTTCGTACTAGAAAAAATCGATCCTAATGATGAAGTTATGAAAGTCTATGTCTGGAACCGAAAAGGCGAAACAATTCATGTATCACCTGTTGAAGTCAGTGTTTTACATGTTTACAATCCGAAGTAAGACTGTTTTTTTCAATCCGAATTTCGTTTTTATTTCATAAAATTTTGTTATTTCTGTGTCAACTTGCAAAAGAATGCCTATCTTTGCACCACGAATGACAAACGAGTGATCGAAAAAATAGATAAAAAGCAATAAAAATATATATTGCGGGGTGGAGCAGTTGGTAGCTCGTCGGGCTCATAACCCGAAGGTCG
>CAYRMV010000117.1:0-9761 GCA_964425255.1 uncultured Flavobacteriales bacterium | reverse complement strand
ATTAAATGTTGCTTGTGGGTTGTAGTTCAACGCTAAAGGATCAGTACATCCACAAACAGCGATATTAATTAATACTTCAGCTGTGTCTGAACATTGCCCTTGGAAAGCGATTAATCGAACTAAAGTTGTTTCCGTAAATGTTTGAGTTTGATTTGTCAATTCTGTTGTATTCACTTCTTGACCACCTTGGAAAATCCATTTATAAGAATTTGCATTTTGACTTTCATTCGTAAACGTAACCTGTAAAGGTGAACATCCGCCAACAATCGAAGGTGTTGTTTCTGCAACTGGCGCATTGGATTGTTCAACAAAAATACTATCGTTTACTGAACAAACGTTGTCGGTTACAGTGAAATAATACCAACCAGAAGTTAAACCTTGGAATACCGTTGCATCAATTCCATTTGGACTGTTTGGACCTGGTCCAGACCAATTATAATCAGGTACTCCAGTAAAACCAACCGCTACTCCAGAAACTGCTCCATCTGGATTACAAGCTGTAGCAGGGAATTGGTACATGGTATCGATTGCTAATGTTTGATTCATGGTTACATATACTGTATCTTTGTCTTGGTAACCACAAGCATCTGTCATCGTTACAATATATTGATAAACACCATTTCCATTCAAATCAACCAATGAGCTTTGTGTGCTATCACCTGTATCCCAAGCATAAGAATAAGGTTCTACACCATCCGCTCCGATGGCAGTAACCGTTGCAGTATCCTGTAAACAAACATAAGATAAGTCTGTACCTGTAACATCAACGATGGGTCTATCATTGATATAGAAAGTGGCGGTAGAAACTAAAGTATCGTTTAAAACATAAGATGTAATTGTCATATCGATTGATTCTTGCCCTTCTGTTATTCCATCTTCAAATGGATTGATTGTCCAAATAATGGTATCCACACCTGGTGCAAAATAAACTGAGTCAGCTAATAAGTTGTAATCAACTCCATTAGTAGCTGTTCCAGCAAAATTCAAAAATGCTGTTAATGGAATATTGTTATCTTGACATCCACTACGCGTAAAAATTAATTCTGCAAATTGCTCACAGCCTTCAAGCATTGTATTGTCTGTTGTAATTGTATTGAACCCAAATTCAACTGGATCAACTGTAAAACTTCCTCCTTCTAAATAAACACCCGAATTTAAAGCTTGATCGGATACGTTTGCAACCGCCAATTTAATGTGGTAAGTTTCACCACAAATTAAGTTGCTAATTGCTGTCATAGCAACAGTTGAACCGTTATATGATTCATTCGTAAACGTTCCATATTGTGTAGTAAAATAAATGGAATTTGCTTGCCAGTTTGGATCTGCAGCAGCGCACGGCCCTGGATTTCCTCCGGATGGAGAACCCGAATTTACCGTATTAATTGTAACTGGAACAGAAGTTCCTGGTACTACAGCAAGGTTTTGTGCACCTGTTATACCTGGTCCAGAAAGGAAAAACCCAAAAGCATCATTAAAAGATGAGCAAGTATACCCAGTATACTCAGATGAAGCAAATACATATCTGAAACTAAGTAGATTTCCTGTTGCAACGAAATCAAACTCAAGAATTGCACCATTGGTTACATTTCCACTTGCAATTGCATTTAATTGAGGGTCACCTGCAACTGATCCAGCACCTTGGGTACGTAAATACACCCCGTTTGTAAAGGGAAAATTAGTTGCTGTAAATCCTCTAGCTGCAGTTTGTATGACACCCGCATTTGCAGGTGAGTTGTTGAAAGTTACATTGGTAGCTATTACTCCTTGTCCTACAAGGATATCGTTCACCAATTGAGTTGGTGTTAATGTGTTTTGGTATGTAAAGTTCTGTGCATGTGAACCAAACACAACTAAAGCCAAAACAATGAGTGAAGTTATTTTTCTTTTGAGCATATTGATGTTTCTTTGTATTCTTTCAGACTACCACTTCGTTTAAATGGTTGCATGAAGTTTAAAAAATTCTTGATTTTTGATTAATTTCACCCCACAAAAATGCGAGAAAATGAATCAAACACAAACGTATATTCAGCAAAATAAAGAAAAATTCTTACAAGAATTACTTGATTTACTTCGAATCCCTTCTATTTCTGCTGATCCTGCCTATTCAAAAGACGTGCGTAAAACGGCTGAAATGGTTGCTTCCCAATTGACGCAAACAGGTGCGGATCAAGTGCAAATTTTTGAAACAGCAGGTCATCCAATCGTTTATGGGGAAAAAATAATCGATGCTTCGAAACCGACTATTTTGGTTTACGGACATTACGATGTTCAACCAGCAGATCCTCTCGATTTGTGGGATTCACCTGCTTTTGAACCTGTCATTAAAACAACTCCAATCCATCCAGAAGGAGCAATTTTTGCTCGTGGTGCTTGTGACGATAAAGGTCAAATGTTCATGCATGTCAAAGCATTTGAAGCAATGGTTCAATCAGGTGAACTTCCTTGTAACATTAAGTTTATGATTGAAGGGGAAGAAGAAGTGGGAAGTGCAAATCTTGGGATATTTGTTGCTGAGCACAAAGATCTATTGAAAGCGGATATTATTTTGGTCTCTGATACAGGTATGTTGTCCAATGATACACCTTCAATCACAACGGGTTTGCGTGGATTAAGTTATGTTGAAGTGGAAGTAACAGGACCAAACCGTGATCTTCATTCTGGATTGTATGGAGGGTGTGTTGCTAATCCGATTAATGTTTTAGCCAAAATGATTGCTTCTTTACACGATGAAAATAATCACATTACCATTCCTGGGTTTTATGATAAAGTGGAGGAATTATCGGCTGCTGAACGATCAGAAATGGCAAAAGCACCCTTTAGTCATGAAAAATACTGTGATGCACTTGCTATTGATGATGTATACGGGGAAAAAGGGTTTTCAACTCCTGAACGTGGATCCATTCGACCAACTTTAGATGTAAATGGAATTTGGGGTGGATATACGGGTGAAGGTGCCAAAACGGTAATTGCTTCAAAGGCATACGCTAAAATTTCAATGCGCTTAGTACCACATCAAGTTCCAGATGAAATTACGGCCTTGTTTCAATCTCATTTTGAGTCGCTAGCACCAAAAGGAACGCGTGTTAAAGTGACTCCTCATCATGGCGGTGAGCCTGTGGTAACTCCAACAGATTCGATTGGATATCAAGCAGCAAGTTATGCATATGAACAGACATTTGGCAAAAAACCAATTCCTGTTCGAAGTGGTGGAAGTATTCCAATTATTGCTTTATTTGAAAAAGAATTGGGATTAAAAACAGTTTTAATGGGTTTTGGGTTGGATAGCGATGCCATTCACTCTCCAAATGAACATTATGGCTTGTTTAATTTTTATAAAGGAATCGAAACAATTCCGTACTTCTTTGAACGATTTGCTCAAAAGTAAATGCTATTTCAAAGAAGTTAAATTGCTTCAAATTAGTTAGAAAAGGGTTGCTCATTTTTGGGCAACCTCTTAAAACAGGTAGGATTAAATTGATTTATATGCGTAAATTTCGTTTTGTTTCGTTTTTATTTTTGATGGTTTTAGGTTTGAATCTAAGTAGCTGTATGGATTTTGAAATGATCAAATTTCTGGGAGTGGATGGGTTTGAAATGCCGAAGATGGACAACCGGGAAATTTGGTTAAATCTGAAACTTAAAATTGATAATCCGAATAAATTTGGAATCAAAATAAAACCTTCTGATATCGCCGTTTTTGTAAAAGATCAAAAAATGGGCGTCGTTCATTTAGATAGGAAAATTAAGTTTAAAAAGAAACGAGAAGGAATTTACGAAACGAAATTGAAAATTAATTTGGAAGATGGTGCCTTTTTTTCAATGATGAAATTGGCACAAGAAGCAGAATTCCCTGTACGATTTGTCGGAAAATTGAAAGGATCTGTTTACGGAATTACCAAAAAAATCGAGATTGATCAAACGAAAACAATGAGCGGATCAGATCTGAAAATGGATCAATTTTTCAAAAAGAAATCATGATTGACTTTCCTCTTTCCGACATCCAACCCTTGTCTAATAAATTGATTTCAAAAGGAGTAACAAGCTTTTCGAGTGCATGTGAATGGGTGCGAAATCTGCCTTTCCATCGTGTTGCTGCCAGCAAAGTAGAAGAATTGCTTCATTATCAAGCTGGAACCTGTTCTTTAAAACATGCTTTTTTAGCTCAATTAGCTCTTGAAAATGACCATTCAGAAGTAGAAATGATGCTTGGAATTTACCGTGCCACTCCTGAAATTTTTCCAGAAATTCAAGTTGTTTTAGAGGAGAAAAATTTGAAAGAAATTCCGGATACGCATGCATTTTTACGAATTGGAAATGAACGATTTGATTTTTCCCATCCCAATTTCCCGTTTGGAGAAGTGCAAGGTCTTTTTGTTCGTGAACAACGCTGTGATCCACACCAAGTGTTTGATTGGAAACCCATGATTCACAAGCATTACATTGGCGGTTGGAAAACGAGAAATGAAATTCATTTATCAGAAAATGAAATTTGGGAAACACGTGAAAAATGTTTTCATGTTATTTTGGAGAATCTTGATTTGAGCAAAAAATAAGTTGGATGCTGTTCCAAAGTGCTTGGTTTTCTGCGTTAAAAACTTGAAATCGGGCATAGCCCCCGTCTAAAATAATTTTTCCTTTTCCCAAAGATGCCTCAACTAAAATAGGTTGATCTTCACACCAAGCTAAGACCTTCCAACGATAATCCATTGGGAAAGTACTTACTGAAAATCCAGAGGAAAAAGTATCGGACTGGAATACGTTTTTTTTATCTTCGAAAAAATTTATTTTTGCCATATTGTTGTTTATTTCTAATCGCGTTTGCTGTTGAAACAAATAAGCAAGAATTTGATTTCCTTCTGCTTGAAATGGCACGTTGTCAAAACCAAGATACAGATTTCCTCCTTCGTAAATGAATAATCCAATTTCCTTCAAATCCGTAGAATCAAGTTCACTGTGTGACGAAGAAAAAAGATAAATTGAACGAACGCTATCCCAAGAAATAGATTGAATTGATTTCGTTGTTGATTTGGTTACGAAATGAGAATCGATGTTTTCTGTACGGCCAATAAAGTAAACGGAATCAATTGTTTGACTAAGTGATTGTGTTGGAAAAACAAGCAAAACAATGCAAAGAAAAAACAGTTGAATAAAACCAAAACTTCCCATATTTTGCTGTACAGATGAAAATCAGTTCAGTTCAATTCAATAAAATTGATTTTATATTATCATCGTAAATAACAAATTTTATGGAGTTTTAAAAACCCAATTTAATCAAGCCTAAGTATTTGAATATGATTTACTTGAAAGACAAACTAAAACATAAATAAGAAAAGTTTAATCAAACAACTCACTCAACCAATGTTTTTTTCGGTGTTTCTGGTATTCGTACGAATCTTTTTTGTGCTCTTTTGAATACGATTGCGTTGAATGACTCGGAGCATTTTTCAAATCTTGGCTCATTGATTTGTCAATGATTTTATCTAATTCACCACGATCCAACCAAATCCCTCTACATGATGGGCAGTAATCAATTTCAATTCCTTGACGTTCAGACATCAATAAATCAGTTGTTTTACAAACAGGACATTTCATAATTACTTCATTTTGGATTAAATATAAGGCTTTTGTTGTTCACTTTCCACACTTATTTTTTCTTTTAAGAAATTTTAGCGATTTACCTTCTTTTAGAAATACAGAGAAAAAAATTCTTCTAGAATGAAAAAGATGCGATATTTTTGCTTAAATTCAGGTAACAAATCATAAAAATCCATGTCGATGTCCACAGAACCTGCAGACCTTGTACTTAAATTTATTAATCAAACCAGTAAATCTATTTTTCTCACCGGAAAAGCCGGAACGGGGAAAACAACTTTGTTGCGTAAAATTGTTGAAACCACGCACAAACAAACAGTAATTGTTGCACCAACGGGCATCGCCGCATTAAACGCTGGTGGTGTAACGATTCATTCTTTTTTTCAATTGCCTTTTGCTGCATTTATTCCTGAATATTTGGGCGAGATGCGTTTTAATGATCGTACCCGCTTTGAAACAAAGGATAGTTTGCGTCATCATTTTACGATGAACAAGCGAAAAAAAGCGGTTTTTCTTGCCCTTGAGTTGTTGATTATCGATGAGGTCAGTATGTTGCGAGCTGATATTTTGGATGCAATGGATTTAGCTTTGCGCTATGTGCGAAGAAATGATTTGCCTTATGGCGGCGTGCAGGTGTTGTTTATCGGAGATTTGTTGCAGCTTCCACCTGTTGTTAAAAATGAAGAATGGTCTGTTTTGCGCGAGTATTACAGAGGTATGTTTTTCTTTCACTCGAAAGTTGTTCAGCAAAATCCACCCTTATACATCGAATTAGAGAAAATTTACCGACAAACAGATCAGCAATTTATTCATATTTTGAATCAACTTCGCAACAATCAAATTACGCAGAGTGAAGTAAAGTTATTGGAGCAATTTGTCAAACCCAATTTTGATGTCAAAGCCAATTCTGGTTACATAACGTTAACCACACACAATTCCAAAGCGGATGAAATGAATGCCAAAGCATTGGAGGAGTTGAAAGGGAAGAAATTCCAATTTGAGGCAGACATTACAGGTGAATTTCCACCTCATTTGTATCCACTTGAACCTGTTTTAGAACTCAAAGAAGGCGCTCAAGTTATGTTTATTAAAAACGATTTATCCGCTGAAAAGCTTTTTTTCAACGGTAAAATGGGAATTGTAAAGAGCGTTTCTAACAGTGAAATTTTTGTTCATTTTCCAGAAGAAAACAAAACCATTGAGGTGGAGACCTATGAATGGGAGAACATACGATACGAACAAAATCCATCCACCAACGAATTGGAAGAGAAAGTTTTGGGAACATTTGTTCATTTTCCTTTAAAATTAGCTTGGGCAATTACCGTTCACAAAAGTCAGGGCTTGACATTTGATAAAGCAGTTTTGGATGTTTCCCATGTTTTTCAACCTGGACAAGCTTATGTTGCATTATCGCGATTAAGAACCTTGAGTGGATTGGTTTTGCTTAGTCCAATACGCATGAATGGAATTCAAAATGATCCTCAAGTAATGGAATATTCCAAAAGTAAAGTAGCAGGTGAAATTCTTGAAAAACATCTTTCGAATGAAACCATGCAATTTTTGCTTTTTCAATTCCAACAAGCCTTCCAATGGAGTGATATAGCAGCAGCTTGGCGTTCACACGAACATTCCTATGGCATGGCAGGAGCAAAATCAGAAAAAGCAAAACACCACGCTTGGGCATCTCGACAAAGTGCAACGATTCAAAATATGCTTGAACCCGCAAAAAAATTTACCAATCAATTGGAGCGAATATTTTTACAACAGCCTGTTAATGTTGAATTTGCTCATGAAAGAATGCAAGCTGCTTATGATTATTTTTTCAAAAAATGGGACGATGTGGTGTATTCAACATTGAAAAAAATGGGTGAAATACACAAACTCAAACAAATCAAAGCATTTTACGAGGAATTAAGTGAATTGGATGAAATGCAAATCCAAATTGTCATGCAGCTGAAACGCGCCCGACTTTTGATGGAAGCCGTTTTTCAGGGAAAAGAACTCGATAAAGCAAGTATTTGGAATGAAGAGATGAAACATTACAAAATTGCTAAAATCGCAAAAATCAACCAAGAAATACGACAAAATCGTTCGGTGTTTGACTTAGATATCGATGACGAATTTTCATTGAAAGAAACAATACCAGTATTAACCAAAGGAAAAAAACAAAAAGAAAAGACGGAAAAAAAATCGACTTACGAACAAACCAAAGACATGTTTACATCGGGCAAAAGTATTTCCGATATTGCTAAACTTAGAATGCTTACTGAAGGAACGGTGTATGGGCATTTAACAAAATTGATTGAAAAAGAAGAATTGGAGGTTTCAGATGTTTTATCCGAGGAAGAAATGAAAGAGATGCAAACCTTATTTGCTGATTTTGATGGCGGTTCGCTTACACCCATTCACGAGAAAGCAGGAGAACGTTTTTCGTTTGATCAGTTGCGTTTGTTTCGCGCTGGGTTGATTAGGTAAAAACGAGAATCATGAATTGTACTAAAAATAGAGTAGAATCCGTATCTTTGCACCATGGGATCAGTGAGACAAAATAAAATTGAAGGAGTAATCCAAGAAGAATTATCGGTTTATTTTCAGCGAAATGCACGCGAAATTTGTTTGGGTGCAATGGTGTCTGTAACTGTAGTTCGTGTGACAGCTGATTTGTCATTAGCTCGTATTTACTTGAGTGTTTTTGCTGGCCCAAGTAAGGATGAAGTATTGAAATCGATCCATGATAACACCAGCAAGATCCGAGGTGAAGTTGGAAAAAGATTGAAAAATTTGCGTAAAATCCCTGAATTGGTTTTCAAAATTGATGACTCCTTGGATTATGCGATGGAAATCGAAGCTCTTTTGAAAAAATAATCAAATTTTACTTCTATCAACGTTCCGTTTTACATAGCGCGTAGGTATCTTTCGGCTAAAAAGCGGAAAAATGTCGTGCATACCATTACATTGATTTCGGTGATTGGAATTGCTATTACGACTGCTGCACTTGTGATTTTAATCGCTGCCTTCAACGGAATCGAGTCCATGGTCGAGAAACTCTACACGGAGTTTGACTCTGACATTACTATTCAAGCCAAAGAAGGAAAAACCTTTGATAGCAAAAGTTTTCCTTGGAAAAAATTAGATAAAAATCCCGTTGTTAGTCGTTATTCCAAAGCAATTGAAGAGATTGTGGTGATAAAGCACGAACAAAAATGGGAAAATGCCCGACTAACTGCAATTGAACCGAGTTTCCTTAAAATGGCACAGGTTGAAAAACACATGGTCGATGGATTTCCAACATTAAATGAGAATGGTCAACCAATGGGGTTGATTGGTGCATCGTTACTTGATCAATTAAATGGGTTTATACCACAACATGGCTATGAAACGGTCATTGTTTACTTTCCGAAACGAGAAGCGAAAGTTGGAAGTTTTTCTAATCCCTTTCGAACACAACTTTTTTCATTGGCTGGAAGAATTAATTATAATCGAGAAGTCAACGATCAAACTTTGATTCTTCCCCTTGAGTCTGCTGCTGATTTATTGGGCTATAAAAATGATATCACAACCATTTTGGTGGAAGTACAAAAAAATGTTCATGTGGAAGATGCAAAAGAATCCATTCAAAAAGCAGTTGGGAAGGACTTTTTGGTAAAATCACACTTAGAAAAAAACGCTTTAATTTATCAAACAAGTAAAACGGAACGTTTGATCGTAATTGCAATATTAATATTTGTCTTTGTTCTTGCTGCTTTTAATCTTGTTGCCTCGTTAACGATGTTGTATATTGAGAAAAAAGGGGATATCAAAACCTTAGAAGGCATGGGAGCAAATGATGCATTTATCTTCCGGATTTTCTTTTTTGAAGGATTATTGATTGCAGGACGAGGAGTAATTTTTGGTTTACTGATAGGTTATGGAGTTTGTGCACTTCAACTTTTTGGCGAAGTCTTAACAATGCCTAATTCTGCAGGCGAAGCATTTCCAATTCGTATTTCTTGGCAAGATGGTGTTTTGGTTTTTAGTTTAGTTTCAATATTGTCTTTTTTAGCTTCGTTTTTACCGGTAAAATATTTGATGCGAGGAAAATAGACTTTTTAGTTAACTTTATCCAAGATAGATTAGAAGCTTTTTCCAGCTTTCCGCTAAATTTTCATCATTCCCTTCTTTTTACTAAC
>CAYRMV010000116.1:0-10137 GCA_964425255.1 uncultured Flavobacteriales bacterium | reverse complement strand
CACCACACAACATATTGAATGCTGTTAAGACATTGGGAATATTAAATAATTTCATTCACTATTGTTTTGATTATCAATAATTAAAACTCTTAATCTACACTAATTCTGGTGTTAGAAAAGAAACCTAAAAAAACGAATTCATGTAATTTGTTTTTCAGGGAATCCAACTTGAAAAAAAAGTTGGTAAAATTCCAAACCAATTCCGTAAATTTACCGTTGATTTGATAAGACTTGACAAAGAACACAATTTTTTTGCAAAAATTGGGTTTTATAGTTAGTCTAAAAAATGAACCATGTATATCAACAAAGTCTTAGTTTTTGCAAACGTATTGATGATGAATTTCTTGGCTTTTGGTCAAGGAGATAAAGTCGCACCAAAATATTCCAATGAATTTTTACAAATTGGTGTGGGTGCGGATGCACTTGGAATGTCTAATGCGGTTGTAGCAAAATCAGACAATGTAATGGCTAGTTATTGGAATCCAGCAGGGCTAACACACATTCAACCTGGATTTGAAATTGGTGCCATGCACTCCGAATATTTTGCAGGAATAGCTAAGTATGACTATGTAGGGATCGCCAAACGATTAGATCGAAAAAGTAGTGCTGGACTTTCTTTTGTCCGTTTTGCTGTGGATGATATTCCGAACACAACGCAATTAATCGACAATGCAGGAAACATTGATTATGATCGAATCACCACATTTACTGCAGCTGATTACGCTTTTCTTTTCAATTATGCTCGAAAATTAGACATCGAAGGACTTTCAGTCGGTGGTAGTTTCAAATTGATTCACCGTAAAGTGGGCGACTTTGCTAAATCATGGGGCTTTGGTTTAGATGCTGGACTTCAATATGAAAATCCAAACGAATGGAAATTTGGTGTCATGGTTCGCGATGTCACTTCTACATTCAATGCTTGGATTTTTGACTTAGATGCGCAAACGCGTGAAGTTTTCATCAAAACTGGAAATGAAATCCCAGAAAACGGCTTAGAATTGACTTTACCAAGAGTGATTGGTGGTGTTTACAAAAAATTTGATCTCGGTGAAAAAGGGCTTTACGTTGGAAGTGAACTTGATTTATCCATCACAACGGATGGTCGACGAAATGCGCTCATTCAAACCCCGCTCATCAGTGCTGAACCAAATCTAGGTGTTGAATTTGGTTTTAAAAAATTGGTTGCTTTGCGCATGGGTGTTGGAAATTTTCAACGTATCAAGAACTTTGATGACTCACAAAAAATGACTTTTCAACCCAATTTAGGTGTTGGAATAAACCTAAAAAACTTCAGCTTAGATTATGCATTTACGGATATAGGCGATCAATCAACCGCGCTGTATTCGCACGTAATTTCTTTGAGACTAAAAATCATCAATGAAGAAGAAGTCATAAAATTAACAAAATGAAAAAACTACTATTCGTTCTGCTTTCTTTGATTTCGTTGACTTCGGTCTATGCTCAAACGTATGGTAATGAATGGATAAATTATTCCCAACAATACTACCGATTTGAAATTGCGCAGACTGGAATCTACAAGTTGGACTACATTACTTTAGCAAACAGTGGAATCCCCATGTCGAGTTTCAATTCTGCTAACATTCAGATTTTTGGACGACAAAAAGAAATTCCTATTTTCATGGCAGATGGTGGAGATAATAGTTTCGATCCGGGAGATTATTTCCTTTTTTATGCTCAACAAAACGATAGCTGGTTGGATTCAACCATGTATTCAGACCCATCTAAATTGGGAAATCCCTATTACAGTTTATACAACGATACCATCAATTATTTCTTCACTTGGAATAACCAAACAAACAACAAACGCTTCGTAGTTGAAAACGATCAAAACTTTGGTGCTTACCAGCCTGCACCTTACTGGCTGTATGACTTGATGCAAAATTGGCGTGACATGTACAACGAAGGTGAAAACAGAGATTTCCAATTCGGTTATTCTCTTTCAACTTTCGAAAATGGGGAAGGTTGGACTTCGGGAAACGTTCAAGGTTACCAAGGCTATATTGTTCCGCTTGCCGCCCCAACTGTTTCCGTTTTCAATCAAGCTGGTGCACCTGCCATTCAATTTACAGGAGTTTCAGTTTCCAATTCAAATGCTCAAACTTTTAACGGCGCACCTAACCATCACGTTCAATGGAAATTTGGTACTTCTAACACAGTAATTCATGATCAAACGTTCAATGGTTACAAACAAATTACGGTCAACACAACGCTACCTGTTTCCACATTGACTGAAGGAAATACACCTCTTTCATGGAACATTATCGGCGATCTCGGTGTTGCTTCGGATATTCAAAACATTGCTTATTGGCGAATTCGTTATCCAAAGCTAACCACATTGAATGGTTTGGCTAAAGATGAGTTTACGATTGTTAATAGTTCTTCGAATAAGATCCGTCTTGACATTCAGTCTGCTTCTTTTTCAAACCCGATTATGATGGTATTTGGCCAACAAGCCAAAATTGTCACCATGAACAATAACAACGGAGTTTGGCAAGCTTTAACAAGTAATAATTCAGCTGGAAATGAACAGAAAGTAGTCGTTGCTGATCAAAGTCAAATCTTTACAATTCAATCGGTTATTCCTGTAACTCCTTCTGCTTATTTTAAAAACTATGCTCAAATCAATGCTGAGAAAGCGTTAATCATGGTTTATCCCAAAAAACTAGCAACTTCAGCAGCCGAATATGCAGCATACCGTTCTGGATTAGGTGGATTTCACAACGTCATTTTTGCTGACGTAGAAGAACTCTACTGGCAGTATGGTGGTGGAATCGAAAAACATGCTTTGGCAATTCGCCGTTTTTCTCACCATATTTACAACTTAGCAATCAACGAAAAACCAATCAGCCTATTTTTAGTTGGAAAAGGAATTCGAGAAGCCAATGAATCGTCGGGTCAAACGGGTGTGGGAGCTCGTAAAAACGCTGCCATTTTTGCTCGGAATCTAGTTCCTTCGTATGGTTATCCTTCGAGTGATTTATTGTTTACCTGCTACCTTGAAAATTCAGGAAAAAATCCACTTATTCCTGTTGGTCGCATCAGTGTTGAAACAAACGAAGAATTACTTGCATACCTCAAGAAGGTGAAAGAATTTGAGGACAAACAAAATCAAGCAGATATTTACAACACACCAAACAAAGATTGGCAAAAACAAATTTTACACTTTTCAGGAGGAAGTAATGCTGATCAACAAGATGCTTTTTTTAGCTTCTTAAATAACATGAAAGCAATTGCCGAAGTAGACTCTTTTGCTGGAACTGTTACAACCTATAAAAAATCGTCGAGTGCTCCTTTAGATCCAACAACCATCGCAGGTTTGAAAGAAAAAATTGAAAATGGCGTCAGCTTAATCAATATTTTCAGTCATGCATCTGCTATTGGATTTGAAGTAAACATTGATGACCCTGTCAATTGGAATAATACCGGAAAGTATCCAGTAATCTTAGCAAACGGTTGTTATGCGGGTGATATTTATCAACCATTTGAAACAGCTTCCGAACGTTTTGTAAAAATCCCTAATCTAGGTGCAATTGCCTTTATTTCTCCGGTTCGAAATGGAATTGATTTCTATTTGAATCTTTATTCAACCGAATTTTATCGTCAATTTTCCAAAGACAATTACCGAAATTACTTGAGTCATCAGATAAAATCTACGATGCAAAATTACACATTTGATGATGGAATTAATTTAATTACTCAGCATCAGATGGCATTTCACGGAGATCCAATGTTGAAATTGAATTGGCATACGCGTCCGGAAATTGAAATCACTCCCGAATCGGTTAGTTTTTCACCTTCAAACATAGATTTAACCACTGATAGCATCGAAATGACGCTTGTTATCAAAAACTTAGGCATCTCCATTACCAATGAGGTAAACATTGAAGTTAAACGTGATTTCCCCATGTCTCAAACGGATTCCATTTATACCAAATCCATTCCGTTTTTGCATTATTCTGATACCGTTCGCTTCTCCATGCCGTTGCAACCAAACATCGGTGTAGGATTGAACAATTTTACCATCACTGTCGATATTCCATCTTTGCATCCAGAACAATTTGATGAAATCTACAACAACCAAATAACCAAACAATTACTCATCAAAGTAGATGGAATTGTTCCTGTTTATCCATATAAATTTGCGGTTGTACCGAAAGACAGTGTTACAGTCAAAGGCTCGACGATTAATCCAATTGCTGATTTTAAAACCTATCGATTTGAGATTGATACAACCGATCTTTTCAATTCTCCTCAAAAAAGGTATGCACTCGTTAGCGGTCTGGGTGGAGTTAAAGAAGTGAAACCAACTGATTGGAAAAACCCAGCTAACAACTCATCTTTTCCACTTGTTTGTTCGGACAGTACGGTTTATTTCTGGCGATGTGCTTTGGATAGCTCTGTTTTAAATTGGAGAGAAAGCTCGTTCCAATACATTCAAGGGAAAGAAGGTTGGGGTCAAGATCATTTTTTTCAGTTCAAAGAAAATGATTTTTCGAATATTTATTATGACCGCACCAATCGACAACGAACATTTGATACAATTACCCGCTACTTGAAAGCAAATGTTTGGGACAATGGAACTTCGTATATCGGTAACATTGGAACTGAATACTTCATTGATAATCAAATGCAAGAATATGCATTGTGTACATTCGCACCGGCACTACATGTTGCTGTCATCGATCCTGTCACGTTAAAACCTTGGCTAACAAGACACTCATCTACGCCTGCAAATTTGACTCATTTCTATGGGAACATCAACGACAATGGAGGCTGTCGAAATCGATCTGAAAGGTATTTTATCTTCTTACAAAACAGCGCTCAGCAATTAAGTAATTTCCAAAATATGATGAACAGTGTTCCTGATGGATATTATATTTTGGTATACGCAACAATGAATGCAAATTATACAAATTGGGATTTATTTGAATCTCAATTGTCTGAATCAATGTATCAAACTTTTCAAAATTTAGGTTCTGACAGCATTGTTCCTGGTAGAGAAAATCGTGCATTTATTTTCTTCACACAAAAAGGAAATCCTGCTTTGGCAAATGAAATCTTTGCTCAATACCACGGTCAATTCATCACTTTGAATGGAAATTTAAATAGCTTTAAAAGTATTGGACAAGAAACAGCCAGTCTGATTGGCCCTTCATCGGAGTGGAAAACGCTTTATTGGAAACAAAACGCTTCTGAAAATCCTTCTTCAGACTCAACCAGACTGAAGGTGAAATTGTACAATCCTAATGGTGTTTATCAGCAAGATTTTGATATTCTGTTTAGTTCAAATGATTCCATTCTTCAATTAAACAATATCATTCCTGCACAACAATATCCATACATTCGTTTGGAAGCATATTATGCGGATACCTTAGATTTCACTCCTGCACAAGTCGATCGTTGGCATGTATTGTATTCCCCAGTTCCAGAAGCAGCTATTGACGGAAGTTCTCAATATACGTGGTTACCAACTCTTGATTCTTTGGATGAGGGTCAAACACTTCAATTTGCTGTTGATGTGAAAAACATCAGTGACTATGACATGGATTCTCTTTTGGTGAAATATTGGATCGAAGATGCCAACCAAGTGAAACACTACATCAATTACCCAAGACAAAAACCACTACTTGTAAATGGCGTTATTCGCGATACAATCGAATTCAACACAGCTAATTTCGGTGGAATTAACTCTCTGTGGATGGAAGTAAATCCGTATATCAACGGCAGTAGTTATCTGACTGATCAACCGGAACAATATCATTTCAATAATCTACTCCAAATTCCATTTTATGTCAAAGGTGACGATTTAAATCCAATCCTAGATGTGACATTTGATGGCCGACATATTTTAAATGGGGACATTGTAAGTCCTTACAGCGAAATTTCAATTTCCTTGAAAGATGACAATCCATATCTGATCATGAACGATGTGTCAGATACAACTTTATTTGGTGTTTATTTAACCAGTCCCGACGGAATTCAGAAAAGAATCCCCTTTGTGGATGGAAATGGTAACACCATCATGCAATGGATTCCAGCAGAAGCGCAACACAAACGTTTCCGAATCATCTATCCAGCTGCTTTGGAACAAGATGGCAAATACACCTTACTCGTTCAAGGTTCCGATCGATCTGGAAATTTATCCGGTGATTTAGAATATAAAATTACGTTTGAAGTTATCCACGAAGCTTCAATTACTTATTTGATGAATTACCCAAATCCATTTAGCACAAGTACTCGATTCGTATTCACTGTGACTGGCTCGGAAGCACCCGACGAAATGATCATTCAAATTATGACCGTTTCGGGTAAAGTAGTAAGGGAAATTACGGAGGATGAATTGGGGCCAATACACATCGGAAGGAACATCTCTGAATATGCTTGGGATGGAACGGATGAGTTTGGAGATCCATTAGCAAATGGAGTTTATCTCTACCGAGTGAAAAGTCAGCTGAATGGTGAAACAATCAAACACAGAGAAACAGGTGCTGATCCATATTTCAAAAAGGAATTTGGTAAAATGTATCTGATGCGTTAATCACACGTTCTCACATTTCCTTTGATGGAATAATATTTTTTAAACTGTTGATTTGAAAAATCACTTGAATCTGCAGAGAAATCCGCATAAACCGTAATTCCCGCATCGGGCAAAGATGCTACACAGGGTTTAATTCTTGTTGTTTGGTTTTTACTTAATTCCGTCAAACGATTCAGATACGCTTCTTGATGCTTACTTGATTGAATAATTTGTTTGGTGAAATACAATAAGAAACAACAAATAAATATTCCAGTTAGTCCAAACATCCAACTTGACACCCGTATTGAAGACGATTTATGTGCAAATTGAAGCACGATTAGAAAAATAAAAATCGCAGTTAAAAAATAAAACGCACTATACGTTCGAATGGGAAAAATGGAATGGAAAACGATCACATTTAACAAGAAACAAAGCAAAAAAAGTGAAATTAAAAAAAGGAGCCACTTCTTAATACCTAGTTGAAATGAAACCGCCCACCGCTTCACTTTGAATTCTACAAATAGTAAAAACAAACATAGAATTGCCAATATATCCATCCAATCAAACTGACTGACAAATCGAGGGATTTCCTGTAATAAATTTTCAGAAATTGGCTTTTTTGCGTTTTCGTAAGCAATACGATGAGTTAACTTCCCGCTGAATACATTCAACCATTGTGGTAAACTTGTAATTCCTAGACAAATTACCCTTAATAGAACGGAATAACGACTTTTTGGAGTCTTAAAATAAGACAATAACATGAAAGAAAACCAAACAATCATCCAAGGCTCAGAAGCACCTCCCAAATAAAAACTACCTACAAACAATTGAAATAACTGAAGCCGTGATCTTTTCTCACTTAATACAATCGTACTTAGATAGAGTGCAATGATAAAGGGTAAAAAATAGGTAAAAGATGCGTTCACCCAAAACCATGTTTCACTTACTGTTCCTGTGAAGAAAAATAGAAATAGGAAAAAATACAAACTAATCTTCCATCTATCTGCTGCATCAAAATGACTTTGCTTAAAATAGATGAGGAAGAATGTGATTGTTTTATAAAATACAGAAACACTAAATAAAAACAAGGCTAAATAATAAAACCCAACAAACAAATGAACTTTACTCGGATGAATTTCTCCAAACAGAAAAAGAAATAAACTGTAACTTCCTAATCGGAAATTGTATGGGAATTGAGTATAAACTTCTGTACAAGAATGAATTTTATATGAATTCAATAAGACAAAATCATCTGTTTGTAAACAGACCGAAAACCCAATTTTGACGAGAAAAATAAAAAAGGAAAGCAATAAAATCCAAGTAGAAATTGAAAAGATTTTAGCTAACTTTTCCATCGCAAATCAAAAAAAACGGCAACTAAAAATCGCTGTATCATCCACAAAATTGCGTTTTGCTCGCCATTCATCCAATTTCGAAAAGATCAAATTATTCATATCTTCCATTTTCAACGGATAATAATTATGTACCAATTTAATCAATCGATCTAATTCAAAAAATTCATCTTTATCATTTTCTAATTCGATAATGCCATCTGTATACAAAACCAACGTGGTGTTCGCCCCTAAGTGCTCAGATCCAACTTCTAAAAAAGGCAATTCATCCATCATCCCTAATCCTATCGTTCCTTTTTCCAGCATTTTCACTTGTCGTCCATTTGTCACAAAAGGATGATTATGTCCCGCATTGACATACTTCAAGATGCGTGTTTTCGCATCGTAATGTGCAATAAAAAAAGTAATGAATTTTTCCCCTTTGGTACTTTTGTTTACTTTTTGATTCAACTCATTGACTAAAAAATCCAGTTCAAAACGTTGATAACTATACAAAGTTCGAATGGTTGCCTGAAAATTTGCCATCAACATCGCCGCACTGATCCCTTTCCCTGATACATCGGCTATGCAAATGACATATTCATCATCTCCCAACGGAATAAAATCATAATAATCACCCCCAACTTCATGTCGAGGTGTATATTTAGCGGAAATATCCATCACTCGATTGGAAGGTAAATCGGCTGGAAAAAGCATTTTTTGCATTTCGGATGCTACTTCCAATTCCTTTTTAATTCTTGCTTGGATAATTCCTTGACGAGTCATGCGTTTGTTTTCAATCGCTACAACAATAATGTTGGTTAACGTTTGAATAAAACTCATATTGGTGAATGTTTCTTTCAACCGCATGCGCTCTTTCTCCAAGCCGGCAACTAACAAATACGCAAGAGGCTCATTTTTGTGAAAAACGGGAACAACCACATCAAACTCAAACAAAACAGATGAGGAAGAAGATTCGATAACTGTTATCTCTTTGAAACGTGTTAAATCACGTCGAACATCAATCTCTTTCACTTTGCCTTTAACACCGATTTTGAGTAAAACATCCCAATCATCCGTTTTATTATACAAAACAAACCGATTGAAACCCAATTGTTCTTTCAGAATAAACTCATAAATCAACGTTAACTGCTCCAAAGGCTGATTCGTGTTGATTGCATTCGTGATTTCCAACAAAGAATGTAACTTAAATTCCTGTTGGGCAAGTTGATGCTCTAAATTTTGTATGAGCTTTTCTTGCATCTTATTTCTTTCGAATCAAATCAGGTAATTGTCGCATGGCTGCTAATTCTTTGAATTTTTCTTTCACTTCTCCAGCAGGACTTCCAAAATAAGTGTTTCCACCTTCTAAGCTTTTAGAGATTCCTGATTGAGCCAAAACCACGGCGCCTTCACCAACGACAACATCACTTGCACAACCGACTTGTCCCCAAAGAATCACTTTTTCTTCAATCTTTGTACAACCTGCAATTCCAACTTGTGCTGCCATCAAAACGTCTTTTCCAACAACGGTGTCATGACCAATATGAACTTGATTGTCTAACTTAGATCCTTCACCAATAATCGTTAATCCAGAAACCCCTTTGTCTATCGTACAAGCGCTTCCTAATTCAACTCGTGCTTGAATCCATACACCTCCACACGAATGTAAACGATCATATCCCTCTGGTTTTCGCTTGTAATAAAATGCTGAATGTCCGATAACAGTATTTGGCCCAATAACAACATCCGAGTCTATTTGGGTATCGTCATGAATCACAACACCTGGATACAAAATTGAATTTGCGCCTATCTTCACGCGATTCCCAATAAATACATTCGGATAAATAATGGCTGTTTCATCAATTTCCACCTCAGAACCTCTCATGGTTTGGATGTGAATTTGAGGAGAAAAATAGCGCGTTAATCGATTGAAATCGTCAAATGGTTTGGCTGAAATCAAAATTGCTTTCCCAACAGGAACATCAACATCTTGATCAATCAAAATAGTCGTTGCAGCGCTATTCAACGCTTTCTGATAATATTTTGGATGATCTACAAAAACCAAATCACCCGACTCAACCATGTGAATTTCGTTTATCCCCGTTACCAAATGATCTGCATCGCCTTTAAACGAACATTTTAAAAAATCTGCTAATTGGGAAACCGTTTGTGGCTTTTGTAATTTCATATCAATGTTTTCAACCAAATTAATTCACTAAAAGTAGTTGTAATTTTCAAACAAATTGATAAAACAAACACAACTTA
>CAYRMV010000115.1:0-10187 GCA_964425255.1 uncultured Flavobacteriales bacterium | reverse complement strand
TTTCTTCCAAGATGAGGATACCTTAAAACGAGCAAAAGTTGAACAATTAGAAACCATATTAAAAATCCTTCCTTGGATTGCTACAATTGATGAATTTCAACATTGGATTTACGAAAATCCAGCGCATTCAATTGAAGAGAGAAACGAGACATGGTTGCGTATATCTCAATCCTATGGTACAGGATGGGTTGATTGGTCAGGCTTTGAAGATTATCGAACACGTTCATGGCACAGACAGTTGCATTTGTTCGAAGTTCCTTTTTATTACATCGAATATGGAATTGCTCAATTGGGCGCTTTAGCCGTTTGGAAAAATAGTAAAACCAATTTCAATCAAGCCATCGAATCATATAAAAATGCGTTAAGATTGGGTTATACGAAGTCAATTCCTGAAATTTACAAAGAAGCAGAAATTCGTTTTGATTTTTCAGATCAATACATACAGGAATTAGCCGACTTTGTTCAAAAAGAATTAGAGAAAATCGAAGAATAAACGAGGATTCTTAATTTTTCTTGTGTACTCTTTGTTACAAGCAATTTGGTGATAATTCGTTAAATTTGTCTTCCAAAGATTGAGAATACTTTAATTGAAAAAATAAGTTAGAAATTACAAAAGATATGGAAAAAGTAACATGTTTAATTATTGGTTCAGGACCAGCCGGTTATACAGCAGCAATCTACGCCGCTCGTGCTGAAATGAAACCTGTCCTATATCAAGGAATGCAACCTGGAGGACAATTAACAACAACCAACGAAGTTGAAAATTTCCCTGGATATCCAGACGGAATTTCAGGACCTGAAATGATGGTTCAACTAGAAGCGCAAGCAAAACGTTTTGATGCTGACATTCGATTTGGTTTCATAACTAAAGTTGATTTTTCAGGGGATGTTCATAAATGCTGGACAGAAGATGGTCACGAGATTCATGCAGATACGGTGATAATTTCAACAGGAGCATCTGCCAAATATTTAGGCTTAGAATCTGAACAAAAATACCTTCAATTAGGTGGTGGAGTTTCTGCTTGTGCAGTCTGTGATGGATTTTTCTACCGAAACCAAGAAACGGTAATTGTTGGAGCTGGAGATTCAGCTTGTGAGGAAGCTCATTATTTGTCTAAACTTTGTACAAAAGTGACGATGCTTGTTCGTCGTGATGAATTCAGAGCCTCAAAAATTATGGCTGACCGCGTAAAAAACACACCAAATATTGAAATCTTATTCAATACGGAAACAGTAGAAGTGTTGGGTGATGGAAATGGCGTTACTGGTGCTCGTGTAAAAAACAGTGTAACAGGAGAAGAAAAAGAGATTCCTTGTACTGGATTCTTTGTGGCTATTGGTCATACGCCCAACACAGAAATTTTCAAAGATTACATCGATTTAGATGAAACAGGTTACATTAAATACGCACAACCAGGAACTTCTTTGACCAATGTTCCAGGTGTCTTTGTTGCTGGAGATGCTGCTGATAAGCGTTACCGCCAAGCAATTACCGCTGCTGGTACTGGATGCATGGCTGCTTTAGATGCTGAAAAATACCTTGCTTCCAAAGAGCACTGATTTTTGTACAATAACAACTTAAAATAACTGTCCAATTTGAGTAAAATCGAGTTGGACATTTTTTATCTTTATTTTTCCCTTACCTTCGCCGATATGAATCTAGTACGTAAATTGCGTTTGTTACTGCTTCCTCTTTCATTTGTTTATGGGGGAATCACTTGGTTGCGCAACAAAGCGTTTGATTTAGGTTGGCTAAAAACCTATGAAATACCCGTAAAATCAATTGTTATTGGAAATTTATCCGTTGGTGGCACAGGAAAAACACCTCATGTTTCATGGCTAGCAGATCAACTTAAAAAGGAATTTTCGGTCGCTATTTTGAGTAGAGGTTACGGTCGAAAAACTACTGGATTTGTTCAAGCATCCAATCTATCAACAGTTACAGAAATCGGTGATGAACCTCTCTCCTACTTTCATCAACACGGAAAGAATGTTGACGTTGCTGTTTGCGAAAAACGAGCGATTGGTATTCAGACGCTCCTTTCCAAAAAAAACTACGACTGTATACTCTTAGATGATGCTTTTCAACATCGCTATGTACAAGCAGGAATAGAGATACTTCTGTCGGATTTTCATTCACCCTTTTTTTCTGATTTCCCACTACCAGGTGGAAATTTGCGGGAATTTAGAAGTGGTAAAAACAGAGCTGATTATTTGGTTTTTACCAAATGTCCTGAAAATTTGACTGAGAATCAAAAACAAGCTTACATCCAAAAATCGACTTTTCATCCGAGCAAGGTGTTTTTTTCTCACATTCAGTATGGAGAACTCAAACAAGTCCATGGAGAATCCGTTCCTTTGATTGAAAACGTTTTATTGATCACAGGAATTGCCAATCCAAGTCCACTTCAAAAAGAATTTGAAAAAAACTATAACGTTGAGTTGCTGCGTTTCCCTGATCATCATGCTTTCAGTGAGAAAGATATAGAAGCTATTCACAAAAAATTTGATACTTTTGCAAACCGAAACAAGATCATTGCAACCACTGAAAAAGATTGGATGCGCTTGATATCATTCAAGCAAAAAAATCAATTGAAAAATTGGCCTCTTTTTGTTCAGTATATATCAGTGAAATTGGATCGAGATAAGGAATGGTTAGAAGAAATTAAGAAGTATGTTAGAACAATTTAAAGAATCAGTAGCGTTCATCAAAAGCAAAACGCAAGTTGAACCAACAATCGGTATTATTTTAGGAACTGGTTTGGGTGGTTTAGTAAAAGAAATTGAAGTCATTGACGAAATTCCATACAGTGAAATCCCACACTTTCCTGTTTCAACGGTAGAAAGCCATTCTGGAAAATTGATTTTCGGAAATCTTGGTGGAAAAAAAGTAATGGCAATGCAAGGTCGTTTTCATTATTACGAAGGATATGATATGAAACAAGTGACTTATCCAGTTCGTGTAATGAAATTGATGGGAATTGAACGTTTGTTTGTTTCAAATGCTTCTGGTGGTGTAAATCCAGACTTTATTGTGGGTGAAATCATGATTCAAAATGATCACATTAATTTGTTCCCTGCGCATCCATTAATCGGAAAGAACATCGACGAAATGGGACCTCGTTTCCCAGATATGAGTGAACCGTACGACCCAACAATGATTTCATTGGCGCTAGATATTGCAAAAGAAAATGATATTCGCGTTGCTGTTGGAACGTATGCTGGATTAACTGGACCAACGTTAGAAACTCCTGCTGAATATGGTTATGTTCGTGCTATTGGTGCGGATGCTGTTGGAATGTCAACTGTTCCGGAAGTAATTGTTGCTCGCCACATGGAAATTCCGTGTTTCGCTATCTCAATCATTACAGATTTAGGCGTGCCGGGAAAAATTCAAAAAGTAAGCGTTCAAGATGTAATCGAAGTGGCAAGTCGTCAAGAACCAAAGATGACATTGATTATGCGTGAATTGATCGCTCGTATCTAATAATAAAACATCGAATCTGTTTGGATTGGGTTATTGAGCATTTCTTTTTTTCAAAATCGACTTGTCAGAATAAGCAAATCCAAGCAGATTTTTCGATTAATCTACAGTTTTTGAATGCGCTGTAATTCTTGAATATCCAAATAATCTTTTGGTCGACCAGCCTTCATTTTACTAAGAATTAAATCCTCTAGTGATAATACATTCCACCTTACAAGATCCTGATTTTTAATTGTAACGACCTTACTTTCTGAATAAGCTTCATCAAAAGACTTTCCAATTGAAAAATTTGTAATCAACTCTAAATCAATCCCAATTGGTGAAAATTTTATCGAAATATTTTGTTCTTTGTTTTTAACTTTTTCAGGGAAGTCTGAGATTTCATATCCCATTTCATTCAAGGTTTGAAGTAATCGTTTTAAATTATCATCAGAAACATCAATCCAAAAATCAACATCCGCAGAATGCCGTTGATACCCATGAAAATTTACAGCTCCTCCACCTACCATGAGCATTTTTACTTGATATTTTTGACTCAATCTCAAGAATAAAGTAATATTTTCATCCCAACTTAAATTCATTTTTTCTCCAAAACAAAATTATTTTTTGTCGTCTTCTTTTTTTCTTGCGGAAATTGAAGAAAGTAATTAGAAAGCTGAAAAAATCGAATTACACGTTCAGAAGGAGATAGTTTCAGAAAAGCCTCTTCCTGTTTTTTTTTACTTTCTTCTTTTGTCTGAAATTGAATTTGCATAGAACTAAGGTAATCATTTTTCAGAAGAAAGAAAAGACATAAATGAATTTTCATTGAATTCAGCTATAATTTCAATCTTCGAATTTTAGATTGCATAAAAATTGTGTTCATCCACACCTATAATTTCCAAGGACATTGTATCTTTACACTCAATTATGACAGCAGAAATCAAAGACAAATATGAAATCGTTGTTGGACTTGAAGTCCATGCGCAAATGTTGACCAAAACGAAAGCGTATTCAAACGACATAAATGAATATGGAGCGAATCCAAACACGAATGTAAGCGTTATCACTTTGGGGCATCCTGGAACTTTGCCAACGATGAACAAAAAAACGATTGAATACGCTATTCGCTTGGGTTTAGCATGTGGAAGTCACATTGCTGATCATCAATATTTTGCTCGAAAAAATTATTTTTACCCCGATCTTCCAAAAGGTTATCAAATCACACAAGACAAAACACCGATTTGTACAGGCGGACAAATTTTCATCAAAAACGAAGATGGAAGTGAAAAAGCGATCGGGATCACTCGGATTCACATGGAAGAAGACGCTGGAAAAAGCATTCACGATGTGGATGTGTTTGATACTCTTGTCGATTTGAACCGTGCTGGAACTCCACTTCTTGAAATCGTTTCCGAGCCAGATATTCGTTCTTCTCAAGAAGCGTATGATTATCTAACGGAAGTGCGCAAACTAGTTCGCTACTTGGACATTTGTGATGGAAACATGGAAGAAGGTTCTTTGCGTTGTGATGCCAATGTTTCTGTACGATTGAAAGGTGCAAGTGAATTCGGTACCAAAGTGGAAGTCAAAAACATGAATTCCATTCGAAATGTACAACGTGCTATTGAATTTGAAGTGAATCGTCAAATCGAAGTACTTGAAAATGGAGGTTCTTTATCTCAAGAAACACGCTCTTTTGATGCCTTAAAAGGTATTACAATTTCCATGCGATCGAAAGAAGCTGCTAATGATTACCGCTATTTTCCAGAACCCGATTTGCAACCACTTTTTGTGGACGAAAAGCAAATTGAAGCTGTTCGCAAGGAAATGCCTCCTTTACCAAGAGACTTGTATTTGAAATATATCCATGAATTAAAATTATCTGCTTACGATGCAGGAATATTAACGGATTCAAAACCAATCGCTTTGTATTTCGAAGCAATTATTTCACACACCAAAAATTACAAGTCTGCGGCAAACATCTTGATGGGCGAAATAAAGTCCTATTTGAACCAAAATGGTTTAGAAATGGAACAATTTCCAGTTTCAGCCCAAACAATTGCGGAATTAATCGCTTTGATTGATAGTGGAAAAGTATCTTATTCTGTTGCTTCACAAAAGATTTTCCCTGCGTTGATTGAGAATCCTTCGAAACAACCACTTGATTTGGCAACCGAACTCAACTTAATTCAAGATTCAGATGAAGGTAGTCTTCGCGGATACATTGAAAAAGTGATGGAATTGAATCCAAATGAAGTGGAACGATATAAAAATGGGGAAAAACAATTGATTGGTTTCTTTATGGGGCAACTCATGAAGGTTTCACAAGGAAAAGCTGATCCAAAACAATCAAATCAATTGATGCGCTCCATGCTGGATGCTTAATCGTTAATGCGAAGTTATTTTATTCACAGAACTGGTTTTCCCAAGTTAACTTTGAAAAAATGGTTTCTACAAACAAAATTTGAACAAACATGAAAAAAGGACTTATCGTTTTTATGTCAATTGTATCAGTTGCATTATTTACTTCTTGTAAAGATGAATCTACTGAAAAACAAGAACAAGAACAAAATTTAGAAATCAACTTTGGAATTGATGGTGACATACAAGGGGCAGGAGATTTAATTGTCGTTTTAGAAGCACTTAGCTCAGACGGCACCATTGAGATTGCGAAAACAACCACCAATTCGAACGGTCAGTTTTCGTTGAAAGGAAACATCAAAGGAATGGGAATGTATCAATTGCGAGTAGGTTACGAAAACAAAGTCATTCCATTAACCCTTTCTCCAAAAGATCAAATCAAAGTAAAAGCAGATTATGCTACATTTGATCGTTTACCGCAAATATCCGGAGCTTCATGGGCCAAACCTTTGAGTGAATATATGGTTTTATTCAATGAATTTGCTCAAAATCAAGCAGAACTTGCAAAAAAAACGGAACTTTCTCAAGAACAACAAATTCAAGAATTTTTGCGTTTGCGTAAACCTTTGGATGAATTTGCTTTGAAAAATATGACTGCCGACCCAGGTAATTCCGTTAATATGGTTTTGTCCACTTCCTTAACTCCCGTTATGGGCTTTGAAAATTGGGATCCTGCTAACTTGGATGTTTTGATGAAAGTTTCTGAAGCATTCAACAAAAAAAATCCAGGTTCTCCCATTGCAAAATCCATGGAAAATCAAGTACAACAAATTGCAGCCGGATTCAAAGAATTTCAAGCTTACAAGCAAACAAGCCAAGCTACACAATCGGGCGGTGTTGCACCTGAAATTGCATTGAAAAATCCAGAAGGAAAAGTAATCAAACTTTCTTCTCTTCGTGGAAAAATCGTATTAATTGATTTCTGGGCATCTTGGTGTGGTCCTTGTCGCAAAGAGAATCCAAATGTGGTTCGATTATACAATCAATATAAAAACAAAGGATTTACCATTTACTCCGTTAGCTTAGATAAAGATGCAGAAGCTTGGAAAAGAGCCATTACATCAGACAACCTTAGTTGGCCAAACCACGTCAGTGATTTATTACACTGGGATTCTCCAATGCCTCAATTGTATGGTTTCAACGGTATCCCGTATACGGTTTTAATCGACAAACAAGGTAAAATTATTGGCACCAATTTGCGTGGAGCAGCTTTGGAACAAAAATTGAAGGAGATTTTGGGTTAAAATAAATTAAACATGCAAAAACTGATTTCTTTATTCACATTTTCATGGTTTGTATTTTCTTTACAAGCTCAAATATCTGTTCAGGTTTCAGGTGAAATTTTCAATTCAAATTCTGATTCGATTTACATTTCATCCTACAATTCAACTGGTTATAAAAATTTAATTGGTGGGAAATACGATAAATCTGGAAAATTTTCGTTGAAAGGAAAATTACCCGCAGCAGATTATTATGTGCTACGAATAAACAAAACATCACACTTGAATTTGATTTTACGTGATAAATCAGCTATCCGAGTTTTTGGTGATGGAAAAAATATTTTACAATTCAGCAATATTATTGACTCTGACGAATCCATTCAACTCAATGAATTTGTCAAAATGAAAGAAGCTTATCAGTATAAATTAGATTCTGCCAACAATTATTTACGCAAATTTCCTGAACAACAACAAGCTGTAAACGAATCATTCTCCCCTATTTACTACGAATTCAATGGATACAAACAACGATTTATTTCACTGAATAACAATTCTCCTGCGTTAATTGCTGTTTTAAGCACTCTCGATATGGAAAAAGAATTCACCACGTACGAATCATTGGTGAATCAAATCAAAACTAGCTTTGGTGAATCTCCAACTGTTCAACAAATTTACAGCGACTTTTTGGTACAAAAATCCAAAATGGAAGAAATGAATTTCCTTGCAACTGGAAAGATTGCTCCTGATTTTACACAAAATAAAATCGATGGTACACCTTTAAAACTTTCAGATTTACGCGGACAAGTTGTTTTAATCGATTTTTGGGCCTCTTGGTGTGGACCATGTAGACAAGAAAATCCGAATGTAGTTCGTTTGTACGAAAAATACAAGGAAAAAGGATTCACCGTACTCAGTGTTTCTCTTGACAAAACAAAAGAACCTTGGTTGGCTGCCATTGAAAAAGACAAATTAACCTGGCCACATCACGTAAGCGATTTAAAATTTTGGCAAAACGAAGTTGCTCGCGCATACAAAGTTTCGAGTATTCCTTTCACCGTTCTTGTTGATGGCGATGGAAAAATCATTGGAACAAAATTACGTGGTGCAGAATTAGAACAACAACTAAAAACAATTTACGGATTTTAATGCAAGCCGGAAAGAAAATTTATTTCGCCTCTGATTTTCATTTGGGAGCTCCCAACGAAAAAGTTAGCCGCTTGCGGGAAAAAGAGATCTGTGCTTGGATGGATTCCATCCGTGAAGACTGTGAAGAACTGTTCTTAGTGGGGGATATATTCGATTTTTGGTTCGAATACAAACAAGCAATTCCTCGTGGATTTGTTCGACTTCAAGCCAAAATTGCTTCTTTCACCGATGCTGGAATACCTGTCCATTTTTTTACAGGAAATCACGACATGTGGATTTTTGATTACATTCCATCTGAACTCGGTGTAAAATTGTATAAACAACCCATTCAACGCACGTTTAAAGGAAAAAAATTCTACATCGGTCACGGTGATGGACTCGGTCCAGGAGATCATGGCTATAAATTCTTAAAGAAATTTTTTGCTAGTAAAATCTGTCAGTGGATGTTTGCTCGTTTTCATCCCAATTTTGGTATTTGGTTAGCGAATTATTCATCCAAAAGTAGTCGAGCTGCAACGGGAGATTCAGACGAAAAATTCCTTGGAGAGGAAAATGAATGGCTTGCGATTTATTCCAAAGAAATGGAAGCAAAAGAACATCATGATTTTTACATTTTTGGACACCGCCACCTTCCTCTAGAAATCGATTTGAACGCTCATTCCCGTTATGTCAACCTCGGAGATTGGATTCATTATTTCACGTATGGCGTTTTTGATGGAGAAAAAATGGAATTAAAAAAATGGGAGAAAAAAATGGATTGATTACTTTAAATTTAGTCTATCAAGGCCATTTCTCACTGTTTCGCGCTTTAATTCCTCCTCTAAATCAGAAAAGAGATCTTTCGAAACAAACTGTCCGATTGAACCATCTTTCAACTGAAAAATGACATCACACGTATCCTTTAAAGTAGAAAAAATATGAGATGAAATCAAAACCGTTTTATTCAATGCTTTCAATTCGTGGATAATTTCTGTTATCATCCAATTACTTGCCAAATCAACACCATTAAACGGTTCATCAAGAATGTAAAAGGAATTTTCTTGCAATAACACCCCCGTTAATGCCAATTTTTTCTTCATTCCTGTCGAATAATTTTGAGCATACACATCCAAAGGTAAATCAAAAACATTGCGTTCATCTAAATTTTCTGTTGATTTATTTCGCGCTTGACATAGAAATCGCAAATATTCTCTACCAGTCATACGAGGAAAAAAATAAGGTTCGGTTGTCAAAAAACCAAGGTGATTTTTGATTGGTTCAAAATCAGATTGAATCGAACCTTCAAACGATTCTAGTCCAGCCAAACAACGAAATAAGGTAGTTTTTCCGGCGCCATTTTCACCAACCAACCCGTACACCTTACCTCGTTCAAGTGTAAACTGAATATCTTGAAGCACTATTTTATTCCCAAAGGATTTACTAACTCTTTGTAATTGAATCATTTTTTAACCAAGTTTGAAGATTTTGTTGTGCACGTTGGTAGTAAATCGGTAAGAAAACCAAGATCAGTGGTGGAAAGAATAGACAACATGCAAAAAAAATCACTTCAACTACATTCAATTCGGAGGGAAACAGCGCATATTTCATGAAAATAAACAATGAAAACAAAGCCAATCCTAGCAACAACACAGAACCAACTAACCAATAAGTTTCTGGGAATATCACGATTTGAATGACCGAAAGAGGCATCAAAAAATACAGATTTTGAATCCATGCTACTTTCATTTTTCTCCAAAGAAATTCACGAGGAGAAGCGGCATATTTCCAAACAAAGATTTCATCTTCAAGAAGGGTGAAATTTCCTAGTTGCATCAATTGAAAAAACATTATACAAACCAAAGATAGATGCGCATTTTCAATCCAAGTGGAATAAAAAAACAACGCAATAAGACCCAAATACAGGAAAAGAAAACGTCGAAATCCACTAGCAAACT
>CAYRMV010000114.1:0-10230 GCA_964425255.1 uncultured Flavobacteriales bacterium | reverse complement strand
AATGCTCATTTTAAGAAACTTATGAATATATTTAGATTTTTGTCATGTACTTAGTGGAATCAAACAAAAAATCAACAACGTTGTTTTAAAAAGAAAAAATATGAAAAAAACAACTCTAGGTTTTGTATTTGGGCTGCTATTCTTTGCGCTTATTTCATTTATTTAAAATGATAAAACCAAAAGACATCGCTTGCTATCACCGAAAAAGTAGATGGAATTCTAATTTTTACAGATTGCAAACCCGTTAGCGAATTCAAAACAATCGGAATGGTAGAATTATCATTTGTTACAGACACTCAATATGAATCAATTCGAAATCATCTAATAAAAAAAGCTAAAAAAAATTATCCTGACTGTGATGGAATAATCTTAAAACTCAACAAAAAAGCAATTGATCATGCAGAAGAAATTCAATTCAATTAATGCGTTTTAAGTTAGATAATTAGCTTCTTTTTTTTGCATATAGATAGTTTTTATTTTGTTCGGAATACCTTTTTTGTGGTATTGTTTTTAATTAGTCTAAATAAGAACTTTGTGCCACAATTTAGAAAAAAATGAACAAATTAAGAGGTTTTATCGCGATTATTTGTTTGATAACAAGCAATTTGGCATTGTCACAAACGGGTAAAATAGAAGGATACATTTACAACCAGGAGAAAGAAGTTGTAACAACAGCAAATATCCAAATCAAAAACGAAAAAAAATCAGTAAAATCAGATCGTAAAGGTTTTTACTCAATGGATCAAGTCCAAGTAGGCAAGCAAATCATCTTGGTGAATGCTGTTGGATATGAACCGATTCAGATCGAAGTTACCATCAATGATGGACAAACATGGAAGCAAGATTTTACGTTAACGGCGAAACTTTTGGATGAAATTACAGCGATTGGATACGGGAAAAAGAACACCTATTTTCAAGATTCCAATTTAACAGTTGGAAAACTTCCGCTGAAAAACTTAGAAAATCCACAAGTATATAATTCCATCCCAAAAGAATTGTTGCAAGAACAAGTAGTAACTGATTTCAACGATGCATTGAAAAATGCAACAGGTATTACTCGCTTGTGGGAATCAACAGGACGTGGTGGCGATGGTGCGGAATACTATTCCATGCGAGGATTCAGTGTTCAACCAACGATGGTAAATGGAGTTCCAGGTCTAAACAATGGTGCCGTTGATCCAATCAATGTAGAATCGATTGACGTTATCAAAGGACCATCGGGAACTTTATTTGGAAGTTCGGTGATATCTTACGGAGGTTTGATCAATGTGACAACCAAAAAACCTTACGACAAATTGGGTGGAAATTTTGGCTATGTTATGGGTAGTTTCGGTCAAAATCGTTTGACAGGTGATTTGAACATTCCACTAAACAGCAAAGCAGCTATGCGAATCAATACAGCTTATTCGGAACAAAATTCGTTTCAAGATGCTGGATTCAACAAATCGTTTTTCATCGCGCCAAGTTTCAAATTTACACCGAGTGAAAAATTGACTTTCTTGATCAATACTGAATTCCAAAACGCAGAATCTGCTAACGCCCCAATGATTTTCTTAAATCGATATGTACCGCTAGTATTCAACGATATGAAACCATTTGAAAATTTCTTCAAACGTTCATTCACTTCCAATGATTTAGCGATTCGAAATCCGAATTTCAACATGCAAGGTCAAGCCTTGTACAAAATCAATAAATTCTGGACATCTCAAACAATTTTAGCTAGTTCGACTTCCAAAACAAACGGATATTACCATTATTTGTGGGATTTCGGCGATGGAAATACCTTTGGTCGCTACATTTCAAAACGAAATGGGGAAACACAGACAATCGATGTACAACAAAATTTTATTGGTGATTTCAAGATCGGTAAAATTCGTAACCGCGTAGTTGTTGGAGTTGATTATTTCGAAGCAAACATCCGCAATGCATCAACAGGTTGGGTCTTGAATGGTGCAGTTACTCTAATGGATGGAAACGATTCAGGCGACATGACTGCCATTGGTGTAGATAGTTTATTAAATGGAACGTTTGAAGGGACGACAACTGCGAAAACACAAGTAGCGAGTGCTTATTTTTCGGATGTTATCAACATTACAAAAGGATTGTCTGCTATGTTAAGTGTGCGCGTCGATAATTTCCGAAACGATGCGTTCACAAACAGCACCACTGATATGAAAAGTCAAACATCGATTTCACCGAAATTTGGTTTGGTATATCAACCGATATTGGACAAAGTATCCATATTTGGAAACTACATGAATGGATTTGTGAATCAAGCGCCAACGCAAGTAGCAGACGCTGATGGAAGCAATGTAACAATGAAAACCTTGAAACCAGAGCAAGCCAATCAGATGGAATTTGGGGTAAAAACCAACCTTTGGTCAAACCGAATTGCCTTAACAGCAAGTTACTACAACATTTTGGTGAGCAACAAAGTGATGTCGGATCCAACCAACATCAATGGCGTAATCCAAGGTGGTAAAGTGGAGAGCAAAGGATACGAAATCAGTTTGGTGGCAAATCCGATTCAAGGATTGAACATCATTGCTGGATTCAGCGACAACCAAGCGAAAGTAGTAGAAGACGATCCTGCAAATGGATATGTTGGTTTGCGTCCGGAAGAAGCGGGACCAGCACAATTGATGAATTTCTGGATTAGTTACTCTTTGCCAAAAACAAAATTGAAAGGTTTAGGAATTGGATTTGGTGGAAACATTGCAAGCGAATACATGACCTTGAATCGTGCAACAACTGGAACATTTACTTTGCCTAGTTACGAAGTATTTAATGCCGCTTTGAGTTACAAAACAAACAATTATTCGGTTGTTTTCAAATTAAACAATTTGTTGAATACACGCTATTACTCAGGATGGTCGACCATCACACCACAAACCTTGAGAAACGCATCAATTGGATTTAATTATTATTTCTAAGGAGAAAAACACGTGAAGAAAATAGCACGAAAACTGCACCTTTGGCTCGGATTATCATCCGGGCTAATTGTGTTTATTGTCAGCATAACAGGTTGTTTGTATGTTTTCAAAGATGAGATTCAGCATAGCTTACGCAAAGAAATGCTCACTCACGGAGAAAAAAATATTTCATCCAAGGAAATTTTGCCTTTGCGGGAAATGGAAAAACAAGTAGCCAAACAAGTTCCTGAAAAATATCCTTTGCATTGGGTAGAAATTCCGCTTGATAAAACGAAGTCGTACAAATTTCATTACTACGAACAAAATCCAAAAGCATGGAATTATTTCGATGAGTATGTCATTTACAAAACCATCTATGTCAATCCATTTACTGGTAAAGTGCTAGGTGTACAAGATGAAAAAAATGGCTTTTTCAATATTGTGAAATTCATTCATTGGAGTTTGCTCCTGAAATCGGATTGGGGAACTTACCTCATCGGGATTCCAACTTTGATTTTTGTGATTATGCTCATAACGGGAATCATCTTGTGGTGGCCCAAAAATAAAAATGCCCGCAAACAACGTTTTTCATTCCAATGGAAAAAAACCACAAGTTGGAAACGAAAAAATTATGATTTACATAGTATTCTTGGGTTTTATGCTTCATTCATCGCGTTGATAGTTGCAGTATCAGGACTTTTCTATGCATTCTTTTTTGTTCAAGCGTTAGTCTATTTTGTCTTTTCAGGAGGAAGTACGAAATACCCTGATTTTTCGCATATCCGCACACAAGCACCCATTTCCATGCGCAATGAATCGACTTTGGATACGATTGCACAACAAGTGGAAAAATTATACCCAACTGCGACAGCTTATACAATCGATTTAGGCCATCCGCATTTGGATGATCACGAACACGAAAATTTCTCCATTTTTGTCAAAGAATTGAACCATTCTTATCACGTCAATCACAGCTTGATTTTTGATGAAAATTCAGGAAAACTGTTACACAAACACGAACACAAAGACAAAAATCTGGGCGAAAAAATGGTTGCAGCCAATTACGACATTCACGTAGGGAGTATATTCGGTTTGCCTACTAAAATTTTAGCCTTTCTCTCCAGTTTGATTTGTGCAACTTTACCCATTTCGGGATTCCTGATTTGGTATGGACGAAGAAAAAAAGCCAAAAAAAGTATAAATAGCTAGAACGCATCGCTCAGCAAAGCATACCGTAAACTCAAACACATGCGACCAATTCAAGAAACTGTTTATCTTTAGCGGTTTGAAACATATTTGAATACATTTTCATGAAATACGCATTTTTGGTTTTACTCGCAGGATTCTTTTTAGCGAGTTGTGGTGAAAAGGGAAACAAAGGAATTCCAACAACACGCAACTTAGATAGTTTGTTGGCTTTGTATCCAGACAGTGTTCCTTTATTGATTGAACAAGGAAATCTCTACGCAGATGCCTTTATGATGGATCAAGCTTTGGACATGGGATCGAAAGCTTTTCGCTTGGATTCTAACAACGTAGCTGCACGCGAATTGTATGCCAATGCGTTGAACAACCGCCCAAACAGAACGGTGAGTGAAGTTGAATTGGCGCAAAAACATTTCAAATACGTTGTGAAAAAACAACCTAAAAACACGAAAGCCTTGGTCAGTTTGGCCTCGACCTATTCTCAACTGGGTGATTTTGAAAAATCATTTCAATACATCAACGAAGCATTGCGTGTCGATAAACGGTATCGCGATGCATACATTTTGAAAGGATCGAATTATTTGGCACTCGGAAAAAGAGATTTGGCTCTGTCATCGTACGAAACGGCAATTCAACAAGATCCGAAATTTTTCATTGGTTACATGAAGTTGGGATACATGTACACCGAAGACCTCAAACATGATCTTGCCTTGCAATACTATTTAACTGCCTCCGAATTGGAACCAAAATCAACGGATGCATTGTATGGCGTAGCTTATTCGTACCAAGAAACAGGTAAATACGATAAAGCGCTTGCTTCATATCGTCATTTATTAGAAATTGATTCCTCGTATCATTTGGCTTTGTTCAACCAAGGTTTTATCAAACAAGAATACCAAAAACAAATTGACAGCGCGGTTTATTTCTACCGTACAGCAACCGAAATGAAGCCTGAATTTGTGAAAGGATGGCATAATTTGGGTGTTTGTTATATGGAACAAAATCGCCGAGCGGATGCTGCTCGTGCTTTTGCAACTGCATTGAAATTAAATCCAGATTTTGAACTTTCGCGCCAAGCTGCTGAAAAATTAAAATAGATGAATGCAGCACAACGTTGGATTTTAACCCTTGGTGATTTAGTAATTCCACTTTTGGGCTGGCTCTTTTGGAAATGGAATTTAGAGTTTATCTTGTATTTCTATTTGCTTGATTTTCTGGTGTTACACATTGTTTTCTTTTACAAAGACGCTAAAATCAGACAAGTTCAAAAACTGCCTTTTCGTTGGTTTGGAAGCATTTCGTTGTTGTTGCTGTTTGTGAGTATCGTTGGAATGAGCTTTCTTTTTTTGTGGGCTTTTCGTTCCGATTTTGATTTAGGTTCATCGCTACTAGGATTTTGGAATTTGAAAGACATGGGTATCGAACAAGGGTATTTTTTGATTCCATTGTTGATTTTGGCTGGCTACCAACAAGTGAAAGTCGAGTTTATTTTGCCTCAATTAGCTGACAAAATCGATCACATTCCATTTTGGAAAAAACAAGTGCGCGGTCAGTTTTTAACCTTTGGATTTGCGGCCCTTTTTTCAACAACCATTTTTCTCATTCAATTCCCTGAATGGGTTTATGTACTTCTATTAATCGGAAGTGTGACCGGCTATCGTTTTGTACGAAGGTAACGAATTACTTATCCAACACCTTTGGAATGCGGAAATAATCAGAATCGCGTTTCGGAGCATTTTTCAACGCTTCTTCATGCGTAATGGTCACCGCAGGAATATCCTCGCGCAACACATTTACTTCATCCGACATGAAAATCAATGGTTCAATTCCATCGGTGTTTACTTCACTTAATTGATCCATAAACGTGACGATTTTCTCCATATCTTGACGAATTTTGTCTTTTGCTTCGCCTTCAAACTGCAAGCGTGCCAAATGAGCAATGTGATCTACGATTTCGTCTGTAATATTCATGTTTCTGTAATTTCGTGCTACAAAGATACGCTTATTTTCGAAAAGGTGCATCGATGATTTGATAGGTCAATTGCATCAATTCCTCAGTAGAAAGTTGTTTAACTGTTTCTTTCGAAATTGCTGGATGACGGTAAATACGGGAAACCCCTGGTCGTGCGGGACCCATTAATTTTTCTGGATCAGAAAACAACTTGTAGTGCGTTGTAAACGTAATGGGAACAAGTGGAATTCCAGCACTTTGAGCCAATTTAAACGCTCCTTCCTTGAACGGAATCATGTTCGGAAGATTTTCATCGGGAATCGTTCCTTCTGGGAAAATAATCAACGACCAACCTTCTTGAATGGCTTTTTTGCATTGGATAAACGACAAAGCTGCCTTTCGTTTGTCTTTTCGGTGAACGGGAATATTCAATTTTTTAAAGAGCGTTTTCACCAAAGGATACGCCAAGATTTCGGATTTCCCGAGAAACAAAAACGGATGTTCAGGCAAAATCGAATACATGATAAAAATGTCCAAATAGGAAGAATGATTGGCCACAACAATATAGGGCGCTTCGGGCAAAGGACTTTTTAATTCATAGCGAACAAAAATCCCCATCAAAATGCGCACCGACCAACTCCACCAAACATGAATGCGAAACACTTTTTTTTTCTGAGATGGAAACTGCAACAAAACAAAAATAGGAACATAAAAGAACAACAAGGTCACTACAAACACCAGTGCCACGTATGATTTAAATAAAAGTCCAAAAATCCCTTGAGCAATTTTCACTTCGTAAAGATAGGAGAATATGTTGAAAGAAGGAAGTACAAAACAAAGCAAAGACTTATTTATATCTATGTCTAACGTTCAAATGCATTTTCAGTAAATTTTCAATCCCATTTCTTTCTTATTTTATCTGTTATTTTTTTGTATCTTTGTGCTCTTTTTGACCCAAGATTTAGGTCAATTTACATTAATAGAACAAAAAGTCAGCTCATGAGCAAAATGAAACTTTCCGAATTCAGTTTTGATTTACCAGATGAATTGGTTGCTGAATACCCAAGTGAAAATCGCGACGAAGCCCGTTTGATGGTGATTCACCGCGAAACCGGAAAAATCGAACACAAAATGTTTAAAGACATCATCAATTATTTCGGTGACGGAGACGTGATGATTATGAACAATACCAAAGTTTTCCCTGCTCGTATGTACGGAAACAAGGAAAAAACAGGTGCGAAAATCGAAGTTTTCTTGTTGCGTGAATTGAACCGCGAAAGCTTGTTGTGGGATGTTTTGGTAGATCCAGCTCGCAAAATCCGTATCGGAAATAAATTGTACTTCGGAGATGATGATTCATTGGTTGCTGAAGTAATCGACAACACGACTTCCCGTGGACGTACCTTGCGCTTCTTGTTCGATGGACCTTACGAAGAGTTCAAAGCGAAGATCACAGAATTGGGTGAAACACCACTTCCAAAATACATCAAACGCGATGTGGAAAAAGACGACGAAGATCGCTACCAAACGATTTATGCCAAAGAAGAAGGTGCTGTTGCTGCTCCAACTGCTGGTTTGCATTTTTCCCGCGAATTGTTGAAGCGTTTGGAATTGAAAGGGGTAAACTTTTCAGAAGTTACACTTCACGTTGGATTGGGAACTTTCCGTACGGTAGAAGTGGAAGATTTGACGAAACACAAAATGGATTCAGAGCAAGTAATTATCTCTGAAAAAGCGGCCAAAATAGTGAACACGGCTAAAATTAACAAGAAAAGAGTATGTGCAATCGGTACCACATCGATGCGCGCCATTGAAACTTCGGTTTCTACGGAAGGCTTGTTGAAACCATTCGACGGATGGACAAACAAATTCATCTACCCACCGTATGATTTCAGCATTGCGGATTCATTGGTGACCAATTTCCACACGCCATTATCTACTTTGTTGATGATGATTTCTGCGTTCTGTGGTCACGATTTGATGATGGAAGCATACCAAACAGCAATTAAAGAAAAATACAAATTCTACTCCTATGGCGATGCCATGTTGATTTTGTAATTACAACTTGAATAAAATAAAAAATGCTGTTTGATTCGTTTCAAACAGCATTTTTTGTTCTTTACTTGGTCGTATGCTAAACTTCAAGCGTAAGTTTCAAATGTCCTCCAAGTCCTTGTTGTATAATTCTCATGAGTGTTGAAAGACGAATATCCGATGAATTATTCTCAATTCTTGAAATATAGGACTTGTTTGTTCCACATCGTTCAGCAAGTTCTTCTTGGGTCAAACCCAGTTTCAATCTTGCTTCTTCAATCAAAACTCCAAGACGAAATGCTTCAAATTCTTGCTCCCAAGCTTCCCGTTTAGGCTCCCCTTTTTTACCATACTTGTTGTCAAGTATTTCATCAAAGCTTGTAATGGTTTTATTTGTTTTCATTTTTATACTCTTTAATTATTTCCCTGACAAAAAGCCCCAATACGTCGCACGATTTAAGGCATGTAAACTTGCACCTGCATACGCTTCGCTAAAACTTTTCGGAAATTTGGGTTTTTTACGTTTGTCCCAAATCGATTTGTAAGCAACAATCGAATCTTCTTTTTGCTCGATAAAATCGATGTGTTGCTTGGTATGCGTTCGCCAGAAGAAATAGTTTGGTTTCTTTCCATTCAGTGCGTTCCATTTGATGCGTTCAGCAAGCAACCAATTCCGCCACAAATCTTCCAAATCATAGCGAATTTCCGGTTCGTTGAAATTCTGAATCAAGGCATTGCGAATCCCGGAATCTAGGAAATAAACCGTATGCGTTTTCTTCAGTTCGTATTTGTGTCCGTTGTAGAACGATGGAATTTCAAGCAACAAAAAGGCTTTTTGAAACAAATCGATGTAGCGTTCCACTGTTTCGTTGTCCAATCCTGCTTTGAAAGCAATGTCGTTGTAGGAAATGGGCGAACCAATCTCGAAAGCGAGAATTTGCAATACTTTGCGCAACTTATCGACCTTGTTGATGCGTTCACTCGGATTGAGTTGACTCTGCAACGATTCTTCCACAATCTCTTTCAAGATTTCGGCTTGATTTTCGGTTGCTTCAAGTACCTCTGGATAAGAACCGTAAATCAATCGGGAAGCCAACTGCTTGTCAAACTCCACAACCCCAATGTGGTTGGCGATTTCTTGAAAAGTCAAAGGATAAACCGTGACTACCAACTCTTGCATTTCGAGGGCTTCCTTGAGCGCTTCGTCGAGCAAAGGTTCGAAGGAACAAGTCAACACCAAATGAAAAGGCAACTCTTCAAACAAAACCAACTCAATGATGGCTTGCAATTGGGGCAACAGTTGTGCTTCTTCGATTACCAAAACCGCTTTGCCTTGTACGGCTTCCGATAGCTTTTCTATCGAGATCTCCTCCAATTGTTTTCGAACAGATTTTTGGGTACAATCGACCGAACGAACAGCAAAATCGCTGATTGCATCTTGAATCAGTTGGCGTTTTCCCACCCTTTTTGGACCTTGCACCAAAACGATGCGGTTGTGATTGATTTTTTCCTTTAACAGTGAAACGTATCCTCGTTGCATGTCTTTTTTATTACATTTGAGTGTCAAAAATAAACACAAACCTGTCTTTTCCAAGAAAAATAAATTGATTTTTGCGGAAAGAAGAGGAAAAACAAACTGAACAAATTAAATATAAATGAAAAAAGAACTAACTATCATCGCCATATTGTTGATTGTCCGCTTGCTCCTAGAACCCGGAATTGGATTTTTTCTTCCATTAATGCTTAATCTTGAACAAACCATGCAATTAGAAAACAATGAATTGTTTTGGTTATTTTATCCTACCATGCTCAATTGTTTAATCGGTTTAATTGCTCTTCTCCTATTAAAAAACAGCCTGTTAAAAGGTTTGGGAGTTTTATTAACCATCCTTGTCATCCTCTTGTGTTTAATTGACCTTCCCGTCGGACTTTTATTTTTGGCTGTTTCGGGGGTAGTTCGAAAAATAAATCCAGGGTTGATGAAGGGAGAATTGAAAGAGGGAATGTAAATGATAAATACAAACAGCTAATTATCAAATAAGATGAATCTATTTAAAAATTGGAGAAAAAACAGAGAAGAAGTGCTCATGAAAGATATCCGAGAATATTTATTTGAGCAATTGATTC
>CAYRMV010000113.1:0-10310 GCA_964425255.1 uncultured Flavobacteriales bacterium | reverse complement strand
CTTGTTCACTTACAAAGTTTTCCGAAGCAATCAATTCAACTCCATGCAATTGTCTGTTTTTCTCGGCTTCAATTAAAGCGAAAATTTCCTGATCTTTCATTTTATTTTCCGTAATTTTCTTGGTGTATTTTTTTCAACCCTTCTGACAAGGTTGTTATTGGTTTATAATCCGTTAGCGATCTGAGTTTATGACTACTTCCAACTCTTCTTTCTACTTCATAATCGTATCGCTTTTTGGGAGCTTCGATGTATTTGATGTCAGATTTGGATTGGGTGATTTCTTTGATTTCATTCGCTAAATCTTGAATTGTCCATTCCTCTTCGTTCGCGATATTAACAATGTGAGAACCTGTTACACTCATTAATCGAACACAGGCTTCAATTGTATCGTCAATGTATGTAAAATCGCGGGTTTGTTTACCCGTTCCAAAAACAGTAATGTCCTCCTGACTCATTGCTTGTTCAAAAAAGCGAGGAACAACCATTCGATTGTCTTGATTGTGTCCATATACATTGAAAAAACGCAACGAAACCACGTCCAATCCTCGTTCTTCGTGGTGAGATGCCAAGTAAATCTCGTTATATCGTTTTGCCATCGCATACGATGTTCTTGGATCAACCAACACTTCTTCTGTTAACGAAGAACTTCCAATAGCAGAATGACCATAAATACCACTAGTTGAGGCATACATGATTTTTTTGATGTTGTTTATTTGAGCAGCATTTACCACATTGCGTGTACCAAACACTTCCACATCCAAGGTGTCAACAGGATTATCTGCGACTATATCGACACCCAAAACAGCTGCGAAATGAAAAATCAAATCACATCCTTTGGAAGCATGTTCAACAATTTCAGCATCGCGAACATCTCCTTTGATAAACGTAATTTTTGCATACGTTTCCTTGTCCAATTTATTTCCTCTCAAAAGCGAATCAAGCACGATTACTTCATGTCCATCATTAACAAGTCTTTTTGCTAAGTTACTTCCGATAAATCCTGCTCCCCCAGTGATTAATATGCGCATAATTAGTGATATTGTGTGACAAATATAAGTTTATAATCTTTTCAGCATGTAAAGTTCGTGAGTTTGTTGTTCCAAATCACGGTTGTAAATTCCTTTTTGTGTGAATTCATCTATTCGAACGCATCCACTGGCATGAATTATATTAGAATCATTCAATAAAATTCCAACATGATGGATTTTTTGATTTGAATTGATGAAAAATGCCAAATCTCCCGTTTGTCGATCTTCCCAGTCAATTGTTTGTCCCAATTCCGCTTGTTGATAAGCATCTCTTGGCATGTTGATGTCTAAAAATCGAAAAACTTGTTGAGTAAAACCAGAACAATCAATGCCAAAAATAGTTTTTCCTCCCCACAAATACGGCGCATTCAAATAAGACTTTGCCAAGGAATCAATCTGTAAAAGTGGTTTATCACCAAGTACTTGTTTCACTTCAAATTCATCGTTTCCAATATGAAACGTCCGTGAATCAGGAAAATAGGAACCTCGAGAAACCCATTGATTTCCCCAAGGTGTATTCAATTCAACCAATAAGTTTGCTTGGATTTGTAATCCATCCATCCATCGTTTTGCTTCTTTGGGAGAAATAACTTGAAACTGTTTCCAATCACACCAACCGGTGTAGCCATCCAACTGTGTTTCAACAAGAATCCATGGGAATTGAGTTTCAAGAATTTGGATGATTTCTCCAAAAACGATTTGTGACACCATTTCAGATCGATCACTTGCCTCCTGACGAAGTGGAGAAATTGCTGCTTTGCAATACACTAAGTTTCCTATCTTCATTTTTGTGGAAATCCGCGGTGATTAATGATATTGATTGCTTGCTGGATATGTCTTTCGTTGTGGTAAACAACAAACAAAAAAGCATCTCCTAAACGCAATCGGACAATTTTACTTAATGAAGTTGCTACTTTCGCTTTGCGGATGTTTACCGATTTTGAATCTTCGATCAACTGAAGAAGTTCATGTTGATAAACCAAAAATTGTTGATCATCATTTCCCTTTACTAAAGTTTTGTTTAGGGTTGGATTGTATAAGCGATTCGCTTTGAATTTGCGTTTGACATTTCGGAGATTCCCTAGTTTCATTGAGCTCCAAGCAGATTTCCCTAAGGGAGATGAAACAAAAATCTCTTTGGGTTCCCGAAATTTTGTCGAAGCTATTTTATTTCGAAATGCATCGTGATAAAAAACAGCAAACTCATTTAAGTGAGCAAAAATCTCATTAATAGACCAAGTCGTCTCATTGAGTTTCCATGCTTTTTGAGATTCTGACAGACGCGCGATTTTTTTTGAAACCAATTCGCTGTTTGCTAGTGTAATTTTTCTCAGTTCCGCTACTAAATCTACTGTTTTCATTTTTTCAAACTGGATTCAAAAATACTTGAAATATTTCGGTTTTATCCAATTAAAAGAGAGAAAATGAACATTTCTTAATTGATTTTTTTCATTCATGAATTATCACATCCTTGAATGCGGGAATATGTATGTGTTTAAACCCCTTTGCATTTAACAAAGATTCGAAATGAAGTTGAGTTTCATACTCTCCATGAACTAAAATTATTTTTTTCACTTTATCTGGATCTTGGCATGACAAAAACTCAATCATTTCTTCGTAATCAGCGTGAGCACTATACGAATCTAGGACTTCTACATTTGCTTTGACCGAATATTCATCCCCAAAAATAGTTACTTTTTTTGCCCCCGACTTGATTTTTCCAGCAAGCGAAAATGGCTCTGCGTAACCAACCAAAAGTATCGTATTCAATGGATTTGAAATTGTATTTGCCAGATGATGTTTAATTCTTCCCGCTTCAGCCATTCCAGAAGCAGAAATAATTATACAAGGTTCATTCGACTCATTGATTTTTTTCGAAAGTTGTACATCTTGAATATAAAACAACTTATTGAAACCAAAGGGGTCACTGTCTTTTTTCAAATATTCTTGCAAACTTTCATTAAAACATTCGGGATGTGAACGCATGATATTGGTTGCATTGATGGACAAAGGACTATCGACAAAAACAGGAATTCGAGGTAATTTACCCGCATTTTCAAGTTGATCCAATGCATATACTAATTCCTGTGTTCTGCCCAAACTAAAAGCAGGAATGACTAATTTTCCTTTTTTATGAACGCAAGTTTCTTGAATAATTCGTAGCAAAGCGGCACTTGACAAGTCAGAATCATCGTGTTTCCGATCTCCGTAAGTTGACTCCATGAGAATTAATTCAGCTTGTCTGACAGGTTCTGGATCTTTTAAAATCGATCCCTTATATCTTCCAATATCTCCTGTGAACAGTACATTTTTCCATTGTCCATTTTCAAAAAGCGACAAATTCACCATCGCAGAACCCAAAATATGACCTGCATCTGTGAAAAGCAACTTTACTTCCTCATTGATCTTAATTTCAGTATTATATGGAACTTCAACGAATTGTTGTAAAGCTACCCGTGTATCTGCTACTGAATACAAAGGTTCAAGTGGATTTTCACCTCGTTTCATTCTGCGTTGATTGATGTATTTCACATCATTTTCCTGAATGTGGGCACTATCCTCTAGCATGACATTACATAGATCACGTGTTGCGGAAGTACAATAAATTTTTCCAGAAAAACCTTGTTTTACCAACCTAGGAATTAGACCTGAATGATCAATGTGTGCATGAGATAAAATAACAAAATCGATTGTGGATGGATCGAAACCAAATTGATGATTGTGTTCTTGAGAATCTTTGCCTTGAAACAAGCCGCAATCTAATAAAAATCGAGTACCAGACTCTAATTGGACGACATGTTTACTGCCTGTTACTCCCCTTGCTGCTCCAAAAAATTGTATCTTCATCGGTCAATTCCTTTTTGAAAACTCATAATTGAATTTTCTGAGTTAAACTTGACCCTGAAAGTACGGATTATTGGTCTAATTGATTAAAATAAAACTGATAAATTGTTTTCGGCTTATCGTTAAAACACAATTTTCCTTCTAATTGTTCCGTAAGTGTGTGTATCAATTCCAAACCAAAAGAATCCGGTCTTTGAGGTTTTTTCCAAGTTCCATTATCCCAGTATGTAAAAGTGAAAATACCGTTTTCATTTTGTTTTAACTCTGCATGAATTGAGGGATTTTCGGTATGGTCAAAAGCATGTTTCAACGAATTTGAAAATAATTCATTGAAAATGAGAGCAAGTGGTACAATTGGATGCATCCCTAATGAATCAATCCTACAATCAATTTGAATATCAATCGGATGTATAATTTGATACGAAGCCATTAAATCTTTGGATAAACTTTGAAAATACTCATCTAGGTTGATTTTGGAAAGCTCCTCCGATTGATACATTTTTTCATGAATCATCGACATGGCGATTACTCGATTCGTCGTATCTCTGAATTTTGAAATTGCCTCTTCGTTTTCCAACTCTCGTGATTGCAAACGCAAAAGACTCGTTATAACTTGTAAATTATTCTTTACACGGTGATGAATTTCCTTCAACATAACCGTTTTTTCTGTGTTTTGCTTGTCTATCGTATCAAACTGATTTTGAAGCACTTCTTTAGCATGATTTAATTGTGACTGAGCAAATTGATTCGTTTTAATATTTTGCCAACTCAAGTAAAAAATGATTACAAAACAAACAAACGAATTGACTCCAAGCCCGATGGATTGTTCAGGCGTCATTTCTTGTAACAAGGCAACTTGTCCATGCGACATGAATGCGTAGAAAAACGATAATGAAATACTATGAATAACAAAAAATGCAATACCCCAAAATTTGCTTAAAGTCAAAAAGGCAAATAAAATATTGATAATCATCCAAAGTCCATCAATTATATGAGGCTGACCTTTGATTAAAAAAAGTGTTGCCAAGCAAAGAATAGCACCTAAAGAATTAAAAAAAATGGTGAATGGACGGTAATTCCCCGTTTTCCGAATGTAATACCACGAAATCGAAACTGAGACAAATCCAATAATTGTCATGATTGAAAATTCGGGTCCATAAAATGAAAAAAGTATCAATCCCAAAAGCCCAAGAGAAACCATCATGAAAATATTCATACGATAAGCAAGAATATATTTCGCTTCTTCGTAAAAATCATCATAATAAAATTTAGGTGGGTCAACAATTTTGGAAAGAAATAGGAGCGTTTTAACAATCATTTTTCTACTTCAATTTGAGCATGCGAAATTAGTCATAAAATTTTGGACACTTCTTTTTTTATTTGAAAATCATTCACTTTTGAAATAAATTCGTATTTTCAGGCACTATTGTCTCTCTATGCTACAAAAACTTTATTCAAAAAAAAGCCAAAATAATGGTTTGACAATTTTTTTATTGTTGAGCTTTCTGTTAGTTTTTTTTAGCTCTTTTAGTCAAAATGATACGGGAAAATATTCCGATATTGATGAATTAAAAAGACAAATCAGACAAAGCACTTACTATGATTCGTTGGCTGTGTTCGAAAAAGGAAAAAAAGCAATTCAACTTGCGAAAGAGAGAAACTCCTTGTCTGATGAAGCAACGATTTACCAATATTACGGCAATTTCTCGTACTTCTCTGGAAATTATGACAATGCCAAAAAGTATTACACCAAATCACTTGAGCTTGCACGAAAAGCAAAAGACAAAAAAGTAGAAAGTAAAACTTTGATTCGAATGACCTATCTCAAAGTAGACGAGGATGTTATTCAAGGAGAAAAAATGTTTCGAACATTACTTGTCGATGCTGAAAAATTAGGATTAATTGAAAGTCAAATTGAAATTTTGAATGGTATTGGAATTATTTACGAATCGCGTCAAATTTATGACGAAGCGATGAATAATTACTTAAAAGCCTTACGAATAGCAGATAAGTACAATCTGAAATATTACCAAGCCATTTTACACAATAATATAGGTTTAATCAAATCTGAGTCGGGTGATTCAAAAGAAGCAAAAAAAGACTTCGAAAAAGGCCTTACTTTGATCAAATCATTAGGCGAATTACGCTTAGAATTCAACCTCATCAACAATTTGGGTTTGGTTAACCGAGAACTTGAAAATTTTGAAGTATCAGTTGAATACTACAAAAAAACAGTTCGCCTTTCGAAAGCAATCGGTTTTCCGGTTGGAAGAGCAATTGCGTATGTCAATTTGGCTAGTTCGTATCATGAATTGAAAGAATATAAATTGGCATTGTCAGCAATCGATTCAGCCTTGACTCAGTTTACGAAATTGCGCGAAAACGATTATGTTGGTAAAACATATCTCCTCAAAGCACAAGTTCACTTGAGTCAAAACCAACTAGATTTGGCTCAAAAGTGCATTAATCGGACGTTTGAAATTCACAAAAAATCTCCCTCTGCATTGAATTATGCACAGGCATTTGAACTTCTTTCTCAATTAGAAAAGAAAAAGGGTAATTATGATCTTGCCATACAACATTTAGAAAAATATCACGCATTAAAAGATAGTATTGATGAAGAAACCAACAATGTAAATCTTTCTCGCATGCAAATGATTTACAGCAAAGAAAAAGTGGAAGAAGAACTCCAAAAAACGAAAAGTAAAAACATCATTTTAAAGAAAGAAAACGAACTAAAACGCACCCGTATACGTCTTATCATTGTTTTAACCATTGCATCAGTTTGTGTTTTGGTTATTATATTTTATTTAAGGTATGTTCAAATGACAAAAAAACAACAAGTCGAATTTTCTCAAAATCTCATCCAGAAAATTGACGATGAACGTAGCCGAATTTCCAAAGATTTGCATGATGATATTGGTCAATCACTTTCTGCAATCAAGTCAAGAATAAACATGTTCAATACAAAAAGACTGGACAACATCGATGGAATTGACCATGAAATTGGGAATGTAATAAATCATACTCGAAATATTTCGCATACCTTGCATCCTTCCTTTTTAGAGAAAATTGGTTTGATCCGCTCATTGTCGTCCTTGTTAGAAAAAATACAAGAAAGCACAGGAATTGTCTGTAGTTTAGATTTGGATAAACGAATTGAAGAATTAGATATTGATACAAAAACTCAGTTGTATCGCATTACGCAAGAATGTATCAACAATACCATCAAACACGCCCAGGCTACCGCACTAAAAATAAGTATTCAACAAGAAGAATCGAACATAAATTTCACCTATCGAGACAACGGAAAAGGAATCGATTTGATCAAAAACAAACAGGAAGGAATAGGAATGATGACCATTCGGGAACGAGTCCGACAACTAAAAGGAAAAGTAACGTTTGAAAATGTCAGTAAAGGCATGCAAGTAATCATTCGATTTTAACTTCGTTTAAAAATTCAACATACAATGAAAGTAGCAATTGCAGATGATCATCCTATCTTTCGAAGCGGATTAAAATTCCTCTTACAGAGTAGTTTCGATCAAATTGACATTGAAGAATTCGACAATGGACAATCGTTAATTGATTATGTAACACAAAACGAAACGGATGTTACCATAGTTGATATCGATATGCCCCAAAAAAATGGAATGGAAGTTTGTGAAATATTAACTCAAAAAAACATTCCAACCAAAATCATTGTACTAACCATGTACAAAGATGTTGAGATGCTTAAATTGGCATTTTTTAATGGAGCTAAAGGCTACTTGGTGAAAGACAATACTTCCGAAGAATTAGTAGATTGTATCAATACTGTTTTGGAAGGGAAATCCTATTTAGCCAAAGATGTTCGGGATAAATCAATTCAAAATCAGGATGAAAACGACAAAATGAAAACGCAAATTGCGGATATGGTTCGTTCTTTAACCCAAACCGAATTGAAAACACTGAAATTGGTTAGTCAAAAATATTCCAGTAAAGAAATTGCTGATTTACTGTTTGTTTCTGTTAAGTCTGTTGAAAACTATCGTTCCCGAATTTGTAAAAAATTGAACCTCGATGCACGAAACAATAGTTTATTAATGTGGGTCATGGATCACAAAAAAATCTTAGATTCAATCAAAGAGTTTGATTCCTAACAAATTGTTAAGTTGAGGGGGTAGCCCCCTATTTTCACCTTCGTATAGCTTGTATCTTGGCGCTGTTCAATACACTAATAATAAAAAGAACACGCTACTATGAAAAGATTTATTCTTGCTGTAATAATATTTACTGTAAACAGCTTATTTTCAAATATTTTTTCTCAAACCAATTGGAAAAATGAATACAATAAAAGAAAAGTATTCATTGAAAACAAAGGCCAATTCAACCATTTTGAAACAAATGAAACAGGTAAAATAGAATATGCCATTGATTTTGGTAACACTAAAATCTTTTTCACAAAAAATGGTGTTTCAATTCTTTTAAATGAATTAGAACGCATTCCAAAAAAAGAAAGAATTGAACTTAAAAAGGAAATTTCGAGTTTAACAAGTGTTGAAGATTACAAAGAAAAAGAGAAAGAATTAAGGAGGTATAACCAAAAAACAGATTTGGTTATTTTAAATTGGAATAATAACTCGAAGAAAACTTATATCGAAACTGAACAAAAAACTGCTGATTATCATAGTTATACATTTTTTGATCAATCTACCAATAAACTAAAAAACATAAATCATATTCATGGTTACGAAAAACTCATCTATAAAAATATTTACCCAAAAATTGACCTTGAATATTCAATTCATCCAGTAATTGGAATTAAATATGCGTATCGCTTACATCCTGGAGCGAATGTAAACGATATAAATTTTACATACAATAAACCTAGTAATTTATTGAATGGAAAAATTGAAATCCCTACCATTTTTGGTAACATTATTGATCATGCTCCCATCACTTTTTATGAAGCAGACGATAAAAACATCATTGAGTCTGCATTTCAACAAATTGGGTCTAATTTCTCTTTCAAATTAGGGAGTTATGATAATTCAAAAACAATCGTAATAGATCCATGGGTACAAACTCCAGCATTCACAACAAACTGGGATTGTATTTGGGAACTTGACACTGATGCTAGTGGTAATGTATATGTAATTGGAGGAATAATGCCCATGCAGTTGTTAAAATACAATTCATCTGGAGTACTTCAATGGACACACAATACTCCATACGACACAACAGAATGGCTCGGAACGATGGCCACTGATGATATTGGTAATACATATATTACGAATGGAACTGACTATAAAATACAAAAAGTAAATACAACAGGAACTTTAGCCTGGAACAACAATGCTCCATCAAATGCTGGTGGTATTTCAACTGAATTTTGGAATATTACTTTTAATTGTGATCAGACAAAATTAATTGTTGGAGGATCTGGAGGTAATTTAGATATACATGGTCGAATATACGATATGAACTTGAATAATGGTAATGTTAATTCATCTATACAAGTTACAGCTCCCGGAGATATGTTAGCAATCCCTCCACAAATTCAGGAAGTAAGAGCAATGTGTAACGCTCCAAACGGAAAATATTATTTTGTTACGCTAGATACTATTGGATACATGAATGATGATTTAACGCTTTGTGGAAATACTACCTCATCCATTGTTAGAGACGATCATGGAGTTGGTTGGGGGTACAAAAGTGAAAATTTCCGATACAGTAATACAGGAATAAAAGTTATCAGAGCTGATGAAAATTTTCTCTATATCCATCGCGGTAATGTTTTACAAAAAAGATCTCTTCAAGATTTTTCGATAATTGGTACAGTAAATATTCCAGGCGGCAATCTTCAAGCACCTTTATTATCTGGAAATCAAACTCATAATGCAGGAATTGATATTGATGATTGTGGTAATATATATGTTGGATCCACGAATGGAGTATATAAATTTAGTCCTGCATTAACTCAATTAGCCAATTATCCAACATCATTTGTTGTTTATGATGTACGTGTGAATACTAACGGTGAAGTTGTTGCGTGTGGTGGAACAGGAAATTCGGGATCAAATAGCCGTTCAGGTGGAGTTCAATCGTTTGCTGCTGCTGCATGCCCTCCGATAGCAATAACATGTTGTGATGCAAGTATCTGCCCTACAAGTACTCTTTGTGTCACAGATGCTCCTGTATCTTTAACTGTTGCTACACCTGGAGGTACTTGGTCTGGAACAGGAGTTAATGCATCGGGTGTTTTCAATCCTACAACTGCCGGTGAAGGTACTCATCAAATTACATACACACTTGCTTGTGGTTCAGAAACAATTACAATAATTGTAAGTTCTTGTGAAGATTTGGAAGTTTGTCAAGAAACGAATGGTACTCTTACTGTATCAAACGGTGTTGGTCCGTATACTTGGGAACATACAGTAACTACTACAACGACAG
>CAYRMV010000112.1:0-10423 GCA_964425255.1 uncultured Flavobacteriales bacterium | reverse complement strand
TTCAGAGCACCTGCCTTACAAGCAGGGGGTCGGGGGTTCGAATCCCTCATCTCCCACATAAATTGAAAGCCTTGCAGTTTTGCAAGGCTTTTTTGTTTTAGAAGAATTCAGTCAGCAATAAGTTTCGCTGACTGAATTTCTTCAAGTTCATCTTTGATCCAAAATTAACTTGTCGTGATTTCAATTTTGGAATTTATGCTACAGAATTCGTTTGTTAATTCTTCTCGAACTCGACTTAATTCATCCTGGAGCGCAATGATCCGTTTTTCTTTCAACTTGACATCTTCTTCGTTCTCTGTCATTTCAATTTTTTCCTCTAAAAACTGAATTTTGGTTTTAACTATGCGTTCAATGAGTGCCAATGAATCTGCTTTGTTAAATGTTCCTTCGATGATTTTTATTTCCATGTATTCTATTTTTATTGACCTTGACCCATTGAAAACGCTTGTACTCCATCAAACTCATACAAATTTTCTGTTTTGATCACATCCAAACCAGCTTCTTCTAGTCGAGTTAATAGTTGAATGATTGCTTCTTTGGAGAGTTTGTTTTCGTTTGATTTGAATCGGCATCGCCAATGATCGGTACAGAATGTCTCTTCGAATCCTTCTGGCCATACTTTGATTCCGCGGTTGGTAATCATCGATAAACTATACGAATCAAACCCAATTTGATTGATTGTTTCAGCAAGTTGATCTGCGTTTTTTTCTGTTGAATGTACAAACATATCGACACCAACCAATTGTTTCTTTTTGGGTGACTTGCGGACATAAGGCTTTATTTCAATCATTTTGTTTGAATCGGCAATGATTGCGTTTAATTTGCTTGGTTTTTGTCCCAAATTTTCAATGATTTTATCTGCGAATTCACTTGTACCTAACAAAGCAGTGCTTACACCTTCTTTAAATACATCGTATGTATGGTAGCCGTCTTCCATGGTTTTTAGCCAAGCATTGTGAATGTTTGCCGCAATTTCATTTTCTCCCAAGTGTTGCAACATCAAAACAGCACCTTGCAATAAACCGGAAGGATTGGCTTTGTTTTGTCCCGCTCTTCTTGGAGCTGATCCATGAATTGCTTCGAACATCGAACAACTTTCACCAATGTTTGCTGATCCAGCTAGACCAACAGATCCTGCGATTTGTGCCGCTACATCGGATAAAACATCACCATACAAATTTGGCATTACAATCACATCAAATGCTTCGGGTGTGTCAGCTAGTTTTGCTGCGCCGATATCGATAATCCAATGTTCGTTTTCAATTTCTGGATATTCCGCTGCGATTTCATCAAAGACTTGGTGAAACAAGCCATCTGTTTGTTTCATGATATTGTCTTTCGTAAAACAGGTTACTTTTTTGCGCTTGTTTACACGTGCGTATTCGAATGCATAGCGAACAATTTTTTCGCATCCGGGTCTGCTGATTAATTTCAAACATTGAATCACTTCATCTGTTTGTTGGTGTTCGATTCCAGCATACAAATCTTCCTCGTTTTCTCGAATGATAACCACATCCATGATAGGGTGTTTGGTTTCAACGAATGGATGTAAACTCATGCAAGGGCGAATATTTGCAAATAATCCGAGGAATTTTCGAGTACTTACATTTAAACTCTTGTATCCGCCTCCTTGTGGTGTTGTAATTGGTGCTTTCAAGAAAACTTTGTTTTTACGAATGATATCCCACGATTCAGCTGAGATTCCACTCGTGTTTCCTGATAAATACACTTTTTCGCCCACTTCAATTTCATCCCATTCGATTGGTGCACCAGCGGCACGAATCACTTTCAATGTTGCGTCCATGATTTCAGGACCGATTCCATCTCCTTTAGCAATTGTTATACGTTTCATTTTTCTTTTTTTTTGACAAAATTGTAGGATTAATTTGAATAATTTTTATTTATATTTCTTATATTATTTATAAAAATAATTTATGTTTATTTTTCTTTCAAGCTTCGTACCTTTATCTCATGAAATTTATTGTTGTCATTTCTTGTGTGTTGTTTCATTTCATTTCAATTGCACAATCCGGATCGTATCAGCTTGCTGTTTTGAAATATAGTGGAGGAGGAGATTATTACGCAAATCCAACTTCTTTGCCCAATTTAATATCATATTGCAACAAAAATTTGAACACGAAAATTAGTTCAGAAGTTCCCTTTGTTGATGTGGGAAGTAAAGACATTTTTCGTTATCCATTTATTCACATGACAGGCCACGGAAATGTCGTTTTTTCCAATGCTGAAGCGGAAAATTTACGTAATTATCTTCTTTCAGGCGGATTTTTACACATTGACGACAATTATGGAATGGATCAATTTATTCGTGTGGAACTTAAAAAAGTCTTCCCCAACCAAGAATTAATCGAACTTCCGAGTAACCATCCCATTTTTCATCAAAAGTATGATTTCAATGGATTGCCTAAAATTCACGAACACGATGATAAGCGTCCACAAGCTTTTGGGATTGTTGTAGAAGGTAGATTGGTTTGCTTGTATACCTTTGAGACGGATTTAGGCGATGGATGGGAAGATCAATCGGTGCACAACGATTCTCCTGAAAAAAGAATGCAAGCACTTCAGATGGGAGCAAATATTCTGATGTACGCCTTTCTTCGCTAAAAACGGGTAAGATTCACGTTAAAAGCCGTACCTTTGTGTTCTGAATGAAGACAATGAAACGAACAATTCGAGGTAAAAAACCAACTGAAACAAAATTAACGGTAACGCAAGATTCGGAATTGATGGCATTTTTGATGGCCTCTTTTCCTTCTAAAAGTCGTGAAAAAATCAAAAGTTTACTTCGAAATAAACTCGTTTCGTCAAAAGGGTTGGCAATTACGAAGTTCAACCATCCTTTGTCTAAAGGAGACGTTTTGGTTATCGGGAAAAAGTCACCTACTGAAGAGAAACAAATTCCAGGCTTGAAAATTGTTTTTGAAGACGATGCCGTGATTGTAATCGAAAAACCAGCTGGATTGTTGACCATGGGTTCAGAAAAAGAAAGAAATAAAACGGCTTATGCTTTTCTTTCGAATTATGTAAAAAAGCAGGACGATAACAACCGAATTTTTATTGTACATCGAATTGATCGGGAAACATCTGGCTTGCTGGTGTTTGCTAAAAATGAGCGAATCAAATTGCGCATGCAAAAAAATTGGAACGATCAAATTATTGAGCGAAAATACCTTGCTCTTGTTGAAGGTGTTTTGACCCAACGAAAAGGAACCGTTCAATCTTATTTACGCGAAAGTAAAGCGTTGAAAGTGCATTCCAGTCAACATGCAAGTTCAGGTCAATTGGCGATTACGCATTATGAAGTATTAGGCTACAAGAAAAACACAACCGTTGTTGAAGTTCAACTTGAAACAGGCAGAAAAAACCAAATCCGTGTTCACATGCAAGATTTAGGTCATCCAATCGTTGGGGATAAAAAATACGGGGCAAAATCTAGTTTACCGGGTAGAATTGCACTTCATGCTAAAACACTTGTTTTTTCGCATCCAATCACTGGAAAAGAAATGCGTTTCGAAACAAAAGAGCCCGGGATTTTCAAATAGTATTTTTTTTGTACAAGTATTGTTTCATTGGTACGATTTGTTGATTAAAAGTGTTTTGTGATCTCTTTCTTTTGGAGTAACTTGCATCAATAATTTAACAAAACATGAAACTACATTACTTACTTTTCTTTTCTTTTGCGTTTGTTTTATCTTGTAAGAAACAAGTCATAGAATCCAGATCTGAGCTCACTCATTATCAGCCAAAAGGTAATTTTCTTGTCATTCAAATGGGAGATAAACTCGAAGGAATTGCTGAATTTTATTTAGCAGAACCTAGCTTGCCAAATGACAGTTTGCCTGTTTATAGTTTTGTTTATAATCCTACTATAAACTCGCCTGTCATCATATCGATACATAATACGAATTTGGACACTCTTTTTACGGTGCAGGGTTACAACTCAAACAGTATATTGTACAGAGAGGATTTTATTCCACGTACTGAATTAGAGAAAACAACTTTTTCAATGGCTTATCCTTTTGGTCTATTTCAAATCAATCATTTATCGTTGGATTTTTCCGTTATCGATCCATTGTGGCATGAATGTTCACACTATAAGATTGTACAACAATATCGTTCGGCAAATCCGAATTCCAAAATTGGATTACATCGAATTGTTTTAAATGTTTATGACGAAGAAGTAGGTTTTTCGATACCTAAGTATAAGTACTTTTTCTTTTTAGCAAAAGAATAAAAAAGGGCGCTTCATATAGAAGACACCCCTTATTGTTATAGAATAATTTAATCTTTTTTACATACGGTTTGGCACTTCAATGCCCAATAAACGCATGGAAAGACGAACCACTTTAGCAACATTTCGACTTAGAACCAAACGTGCATTTCTGGATGCTAGATTTTCCTCAATTAAAACAGGGACAGCTTGGTAAAACTGGTTGTATGTTTTAACCAATTCATAAGTGTAATTCGCAATCAACGCAGGGGAATATTCTTTTCCTGCTTGTTCAATTACTTCAGGAAACAAATTCAATTGCTTGATTAATTCGCGTTCCTCTGAATTGATTTCTGCGTTTTCCCAGGTTCCAACTTCACCAGCTTTTGCAAGTAAACTTTGAATTCGGGCATGTGTATATTGGATAAATGGTCCGGTGTTTCCGTTTAATTCGATTGACTCTTCTGGATTAAACATCATTCGTTTTTTCGGATCCACTTTCAATAAATAATATTTCAATCCACCCATTCCAATTTGGTGAAACAAATGAGCGCGATCTTCTGCACTCATACCTTCCAAATGTCCGCGTTCTTGTGTCATTTCACGTGCACTGTCGACCACATCTTGCATCAAATCATCCGCATCGACAACTGTTCCTTCCCGCGATTTCATTTTACCAGTTGGCAAATCAACCATTCCGTATGAAAGATGGAAACATCGATTCGCCCAATCGTATCCTAATTTTTGTAAAATGAGAAATAAGACTTTGAAGTGGTAATCTTGCTCATTTCCAACCGTATAAACTACGCCATCCAAATCAGGAAAATCGCGAAAACGATCCAAAGCTGTTCCCAAATCTTGAGTCATGTAAACGGCTGTTCCATCTGAACGAAGAACCAATTTTTCATCGAGACCATCTGCTGTCAAATCTACCCAAACGGATCCGTCTTCTTTGCGATAGAAAACGCCTTTTTGTAAGCCTTCGTCTACTAAATCTTTACCGATCAAGAATGTTTCCGATTCGTAATAAAGTGTGTCAAAGTCAACACCCATTGTTTGGTAAGTTTTTTCAAATCCTTGATAAACCCAGCCATTCATGGTTGTCCAAAGCAAATAAACTTGTGGATCTCTCGCTTCCCATTTCACCAACATTTCTTTTGCATCACGCAACAATTGGGTTTGGTTTTTCGCTAAATCTTTGATTTTGTCATTGATTCCATCCAGCGCTTTGTCTTCTTTTCCTTCTTTCGCCAGTTGAAGACGCTTGAATTCAGCAACAACTGCTTCGTCAAATCCATCAAATTCTTGATTTTCCCATTGACCGATGATTGATTTTGCTTCTGCATTGAATTGTTTGTCAAATTCAACGTAGTATTTTCCGACCAATTTATCCCCCTTCAAACCTGTGTTTTCAGGGGTTTCACGTTCTCCTTTTTCATTTAATGGGGAAAAACGTTCCCAAGCTAACATACTTTTGCAAATATGAATTCCACGGTCATTGATAATTTGAGTTTTCACTACTTTGTGACCGTTTGCTTTCAGAATTTCAGCAACGGAATATCCTAAGAAGTTATTTCTTAAGTGACCTAAATGTAAGGGTTTGTTTGTGTTGGGTGAAGAATATTCCACCATAATTCGACCTTTGGAATCAGATGATGCATAACCAAATTGTTCTTCTTGGTCCATTTTTTTTAGGGTCGATTTCCAGAAATCATTGGATAACGAAATATTTAAAAATCCTTGAACAACCTGAAAACCGGATATTTCATTTATTTGCTCTTTCAAAAAAGTCCCAATCGTTTCGGCAGCTTGATCTGGCTTGGTCCGAAGCAATTTTGCAAAAGGGAAAGTTACCAATGTCAAATCACCTTCAAATTCTTTGCGCGTAAGTTGAAATTGAATTGTTTTTTCCTCAATTGTTGTTCCGAATAATGCCTCTGAATGTGCTAAAAGGACTTCTTTAATTTGCTTTTCCATTTATTATTTATCGTGTTTGATACATGTTTCAAGTAGGCTAAATGTGACTTCAGCCATTGTGTTTGTTTTTTCATCCAAACAAGGGTTTACTTCCACAATCTCTAGACAAACAGTTCGTTCATCAGCCAGAAGTCCTGTGAGAAGTTCTTGCGCTTCTGTTGGTGTTAGTCCATTGGCAACCGGTGTTCCAGTTCCATGCGAGGTAAGTTCAGGATCCATCGAGTCAACATCGAAGGAGATGTATAAAATATCGCAGGATTTCAACTGATTTTGAATGGCTTCGATCACATATTTGCTGCCTTTTTTACGAACAGTTTCTACTGTGTGATTGGTGATTTTAAGTCTCTCCATCAAATCAATTTCTTCTGGTTCTACATCACGAACACCAACAAATACAAGGTCTTCTGCTTGAATTTTTGGTACAATGTTCCCAATTGATTTCAATTGATTCCAAATCGTGACAGTTTCTTCCTGAACATCATTTCGCTTGCAGGGAATATTGTCCTCGTTTAGCGCAGTCGACAAGGGCATTCCATGCATATTTCCAGATGGGGTGGTGTACGGCGAATGCAAATCTCCATGTGCATCAATCCAAATTACACCCAACCGTTTTTCGGGATACGCCATTTTAATTCCGGCAATTGTACCACCAGCAGAGCCATGGTCTCCAGCCAAAATAACTGGGAATTGATTTGAATTCAGTGTTTTTGAAACGCTTTCGCTCAATCGCTTGTAAATTGTCAACAAAGCATCTGCTCTTTTAGCGAATGGATGAGCAGTTGGTTGATCAAGTGTTGCGTTTTCATCAGGGATAAATTCGATTGGGAAATTTCCAAAAAATGAACTACCCGCTTTCCTTGAAGCTGTCATCACTGCACCAGGACCAAGTGATGCCCCACGTGTTCCGGCAGTGATTTCTGAAGTATTTATAATTATTTTTATTGGTGTAAGCATACGTTTTTTTCGATAATGCAAAGATAATCAAAGTAACGAACAGTTTGTTTTTCGTTGTAAGTTTTGAATTGATTCAAAAAATCATTGAAATAATTACTTTTACACCATGAAAAAAATTCTCTTATTTGTTGCTTTTTTAGGACTCATCCTTGGGGTTAATACATCCGCTTTTACGCAGAAAAACCTTCCTTTCGAAGGGCAATTGATGTATCAAGTGAGGTTTTTGAGAGCGTATGATTCTACTGTGATGGATCATTCTTTCCAAACGATTTTTACCAATGATACACTTGTTCGCATTGAGTCTTTTTCAGAACAGTTGGGACCACAAGTAGTTATTAAACATTTGATTTTGGGCAAATACTACATTTTACTTGAAGCCAATGACCAAAAATACGCCATTCAACAAACAATAAAACCAGATTCGGTTAAAACACAATATACTTACAAGAAAAAAAGAGGGAAGAAAACCGTTTTTGGAATGAAAGCGAAAAAAGTGCTAGTCTCACATCCCAATTGGTCAAAAAGTCTTGTGATTTGGTATTTGCCAGAGGTTTCATCCAAATATATTGATGCTTATTCAGGAATTCCTGGTTTGCCCTTGGCATACGAAATCCATACCGAAGAAGGCGTTTATCAGTACTCTTTGCAACGAATACAACGGGAAGAAGTTTCGAAAGATCAATTTGGAATTCCCAGTCATTTCAAAAAAGTAACATTCGATCAATTTATGGATGAAATGATCCAAGAACAAACGGTTGAACCACCTCAATAGATATCCATCAACATCGACTTGTTTATAGTTACCCAAAAAAGTAAGTTTATGAACAAGAAGTCTTCTTAACTTCGTAAGATAGTTTGACAAATGGCAGCAGAAAACGAATTTATAAGCAAAGAAGAGCGAGAAAAACAAGCGGAAATTAAGGATACAAAAAAGGAAAAACGATCTGCAAAAAAAGCAGATTCGAAGCCTGCTGATCCGAAGAAAAATCCCTTGGAGGCAATCGCTCAACGTTTTGATAAAAAAAGAACCAAAACCATTTTGGGCGCTCTTTTTGTGCTTTTTTCAATCTATTTTTGTTTGGCTTGTGTTTCTTATCTTTTTACATGGACAAGTGACCAAGACAGGGTGATGAACTTAGGGTTATTCGAATTTTTATTTCAAGATGATACTGAACCTGTATCCAATTGGTTCGGAAAAACGGGTGCTTGGATTTCCCATTTATTCATGTATCGTTGGTTTGGATTGTCCTCTTTTGCCTTTTCCTTTTTACTTTTCTTAATTGGTTTTCGCTGGTTATTAGCGATTCAATTACTTCCGATTTCTCGTTCTGCATCGATTTCGATGACTTTTATGGTGTGGACGTCATTGTTTCTTGGTTTTTTCTCTTCCACAGTGAATTTTTTGGGAGGTGCATTTGGATTTCATATTAATCAGTGGCTTGCGCTTTCCTTTGGGAAATTTGGTGCGATGTTGTTCATTTTAGTTCTCTTGTACATTCTTTTGGTTGTGTTGTTTAATCCTGATTTTAAAGCGATTTTCCAAAAGTTATTTAATCGTTCGATGTATAGTGAAGATGAATTAGAAAATGAAAATACAATCGAAGAAAAAAAGACAAGAGGCGCCGATATTCACATCATTAACACGATTAAAGACAACGAGATTCGTCAAGAAGAAGTGCGAAAACCAGTAGTTTTTGACGAAGAGGAAGACGAGGAAGAAGAATTATCAGATAGTGATTTGGAAATAACCATCAAAACGGTTAATCCTCCAGTTGGTTCAACACCCAATTTGGAAGTGGATGATGATTTTGAAATTGAAATTCCCATTGAAAGTTCAAGTGATGAGCCGTATGAAGGGGATGATTCATTCTCTGTTGAAGTCCCTGAAGTTGAGGAAGTATTGTCGGATGAAGAGGCGGATACCTTACGAAAAGAATATGGTGATTATGATCCAACTTTGGATTTGTCGGGTTACATGTTGCCTTCCATCGATTTGTTGAAAGATTGGGGTTCAGGTGGTGTAAGTGTCAACAAACAAGAGTTGGAAGACAACAAAAACAAGATTGTTGAAACCTTATCTCATTATAAAATTGATATTGCTAAAATCAAAGCGACTGTTGGTCCAACCGTAACATTGTATGAGATTGTTCCTGCGCCAGGTGTTCGAATTTCGAAAATTAAAAATCTCGAAGATGACATTGCATTGAGTTTATCTGCACTCGGTATCCGTATCATTGCGCCAATTCCGGGAAAAGGAACCATTGGTATTGAAGTTCCGAACAGTAACCCTGAAATGGTTTCAATGCGTTCGTTAATTGCTTCGGAGAAATTCCAAAATTCGGATTACGAGTTACCTGTTGTGATGGGAAAAACGATTACAAATGAGACGTTTACTTTCGATTTGACCAAAATGCCTCACTTGTTGGTTGCAGGTGCAACAGGTCAAGGTAAATCGGTCGGTTTGAACGCAATTTTGATTTCCATTCTTTACAAAAAACATCCAGCTCAAGTCAAGTTTGTGTTAGTCGATCCGAAAAAGGTTGAATTGACTTTATATAACCGAATTGAACGCCATTTCTTAGCTAAACTACCAGGAGAAGAAGAAGCAATTATTACCGATACATCCAAGGTGGTGAATACACTAAACTCCTTGTGTATTGAAATGGATGCACGTTATGAATTGCTGAAAGATGCTCAAGTACGAACAATCAAGGAATACAATGCGAAATTCATTGCTCGTCGCTTAAATCCAGAGAAAGGACATCGTTATATGCCTTACATTGTTGTGTTGATTGATGAGTTTGCCGATTTGATCATGACCGCAGGTAAAGAAGTAGAACATCCTATTGCTCGTTTGGCTCAGTTGGCTCGGGCAATCGGAATCCATTTGATTGTGGCTACCCAGCGACCTTCTGTGAATGTTATTACAGGTATGATCAAAGCCAATTTCCCAGCTCGTATTGCCTTTAGGGTATTGTCTAAAATTGATTCACGTACCATTTTAGATGCTTCTGGAGCGGATCAATTAATTGGTCGTGGAGATATGTTAATTTCAACGGGTTCGGACTTGAAACGTCTGCAATGTGGGTTTGTCGATACTCCAGAAGTGGAAGATATTTGTGCGTTTATTGGTGATCAAAGAGCTTATCCAGATGCACTTTTACTTCCTGAATATGTAGGTGCAGATGGGGGAGAGGATAAGGACATTGATTTGGATGATATCGATCCAATGTTTGCAGACGCAGCGCGTATTGTAGTTATTCA
>CAYRMV010000111.1:0-10519 GCA_964425255.1 uncultured Flavobacteriales bacterium | reverse complement strand
AGGCACTCTTTTTCATTTGACAAGCGTTTTCAACAATCTTTTTTTAATTATTTTTTCAAATTTCCCTAACTTATTAATAACATAGGTATTAAAGTTTGAAGAAAGTGTAACTTTTTTAATTCGACTGGAAGTATTGATCCAAAATAGCATGAATTTCCGGGTATTTCTTTTGCAATATAGAGGGTTGTTCTTTGTAGTATTCTACTAATACGGCGAAAAATTCTGCTTTATTTTCTCCTGCATACTTGTTTATATCTGAATTTCCTGAATAAATTTCTTTCATTTCTTCCGCACAAATGTGTTCCCAAGCTTTTTCTAGAGATAAATTCATTCCTTCTGGCAAACCGTCAATGACACCATCTGCTTTATCTAACAAATGGGCGAACTCATGAATACCTACATTCACTTTATCTTTGTTGTCTCTAAAACCATGAATTAAATCTGGTTTAGACAAAATCATCGTCGTATCCATCAATCCTCCATGGAAAACTTTGCCTAATACTCGTCCGTTGTGATTCAATTCTTGTGTGTCATCAAAGCGACTTGGGTATACAAGTACTTCCGAAAGTCTTCCATAGTTCCAAAAAGGCAAACCCCAAAATGTAATTACAGCTGATGAAGCTACCCACAAACAGGTGTCACGATCTGGAATATCTTGATTGATCTCAGTAATTCGAACTGAAGTCAAAAACAAAGCGATTCGTTCTTCAAAGACTTTCTTTTCCGATTTATTCAACGAACGATAAAAAGCAATTTCCTTTTCTAAGAAAAAAAGATCATTTGCATTGAGATTAATTTTGTCGGGTCTTCCTTTTAATTCTTTCAATTGATAAATCCACAATCTGATTCGCCAAGTTACTAGAATTACCAATGCTATTCCCGCCAATTTTGCTCCTTTTATTTGTCCTATATATATAAGGTATGGAATTAACACTAATATAAGTGAAAATAGAAGTATCCAAAGTCGGATGTTTAAACTGCTTTTGCCTTTTTGCATATTACTTATTTTTTTTATTTCTTGGATGGAATGAGATTATGGCTTCTCGCATCATCCGTTGATCAAGGTGAGTATAAATCTCGGTAGTTAAAATTGATTCATGTCCAAGCATATCTTGAATTGCTCTCAAATTAGCACCTCCTTCTAATAAATGTGTTGCGAAAGAATGACGAAACGTATGCGGACTGATGTTTTTCTTCAAGCCAATTTGCGATGCTAAATTTTTTATGATTGTAAAAATCATCACGCGGGTTAATTTAGCTCCTCTTCGATTTAAAAAAACAAATGCTTCTTGTCCAGGAACAATTTGTTGATGATTTCGAATTTGCTCCACATACCATGAAATTTCTTGTTCGACAGATGGACTCACTGGAACCAATCGTTCTTTGTTCCCTTTACCAATTATACGAATAAATCCTTCTTGGAAAAAAAGTTGATTAAATTGCAGATCGACTAGTTCACTTACGCGCAAGCCACAACTATATAACGTTTCTAAAATTGCTCTATTTCGTGGCCCTTCCGCTTTACTCAAATCAATCGCATCCATTAATTGATCAATTTCTTCGATAGACAGCACTTCGGGCAATTTCCTACCTAACTTCGGCATATCAAGTAATTCACTTGGGTCGATTGTCAAAGCATCTTCTAAGATTAAAAAATGGAAAAATTGCTTTATCCCGGAAATGATTCTAGCTTGAGATCGAGCGCCGATTCCCAAATCATGTAATTCAGCTAATAATTCCTGTAAATGATTTAATTCGATTTGTTCAACAGACAATTGACGATCGACTGCAAAATGGGCGAGTTTTTGAACATCATTTTGGTAAGCAAAAATAGAATTTTCGGCTAATCCCTTTTCTATTTTTAAAAATGAAACAAAATCCTTAATATAGCGACTCCAATTTGACACAGATGAAACTTTTAATAATAAATGGACCCAATTTGAACCTACTTGGTCAACGAGAACCACAAATATATGGTAATCGAACTTTTTTAGACTATTTTGAGGAATTAAAATCGAATGTTTCGGCCGAATTGGTGTACTTGCAAAGTAATGTCGAAGGAGAAATTATCAATTTTCTACAAGAAGCCAAAGTTGATGGAATTATTCTAAACGCAGGTGGTTATACGCACACGAGTGTTGCTATTCGAGATTGTATTCAAGCCATTGACACACCAGTTGTAGAAGTTCATATTTCAAATATTACTAAACGCGAAGAATTTAGACACACTTCCCTCCTTTCTCCTGTTTGCGTTGGCTGTATTTTTGGTTTTGGGCTTGATAGTTATCGTCTGGCTATTCAGTATTTTCGGTGATTGTGGATTATTGATTGCGAATTAGCGAATTGCGGATTAGGGAATTGCGGATTAGCGAATTGCGGATTAAGGAATTGCGGATTAGGGATTATAAAATGCCTTACTTTCGTCATCGACTAACTAACCAACTAAGTTACTAAGTGACTAACCAACTAAGCTTCCACTTCAAAAATAAGTTCCGAAATCTGATTGGGGTCGAAGAATGCTTGAGCGGAATCACGTAAATCGTTGAGGGAAATTTTGTCTATTCCTGCATAAATCTCCTGAATCGAATCAATTTGGTTAAAAAGAAGTAAACTTTTCCCTAATCCGAGCATAATTCCAGAATTGCTATCAAACGAAAGCGCCAAGTGCCCTTTTAGCTGTTCTTTGGCTTTTTTCAATTGAATCTCATTCAAACCTTGATCACAAAGTAAACGAAGTTCTTTGTACACCAATTTGATTGTTTTATCCAGATACTTTTGATCTGTTCCAAAATAGACTGACCAAAAACCAATGTCTGCATAAGGCGAATAATTGGCTTCGATGTTGTACGAATATCCATATTTCTCACGAACAGATAAAATTAACCTTGAATTCAAAGCCGGACCACCTAACACATTGATCAAAAGTGTCATAGCTCTTCTTCGTTCATCGTTGTACCCTGGTGCTAATCCTCCTAAAATAGCATGTGCTTGAAAATTAGCTTCTTTGGAGCGTTTTTGAAAAGGTTTGTAATCGGTAAATGGTTTTGGATCTAGTATTTTACCGTTGTGTCGCAAAGAACCAAAATCTTTTTCCAATAAATGGACTAATTTTTTCAATGGAACATCGCCCACAAAAGAAATTACCATGTTTTCAACAAAAAAGAAACGATTGGTATATCTCAGCAAATGCTCTCTTGAAAAGGAAGAAACCGATTCTTTAGTCCCTAAAATATTGGTTCCTAATGGGTGATTTTGAAACAAATACGCCTCGAAATCATCGATTATTTTATCACTTGGTGCATCCAAATAGGAATTGATTTCATCCAAAACGATTTCTTTTTCCTTTTGGATCTCTTTCTCTGGAAAATTGGCATTTAACACAATATCAGCCAACAAATCAGAAGCTCGAGCTATATGATCCTTTGTAAAAGATGCATACACACAAATTTCTTCTTTTGTTGTATAAGCATTCAATTCTCCTCCAACGGAATCGAGTCGAGATAAAATATGTAAACTTCGTCTTTTTGTGGTTCCCTTGAAAATGCAGTGTTCTAAAAAATGTGCAAGACCTTCTTCATCCGAATTTTCATACCGAGAACCCGCCAAAACGGTCACGCCTAAGTGCGCAACTACCGCCGGTGCATGCATATAAACAAGTCGAATGCCGTTACTCAAGGTAACAATCGTTGGTTCTAATTCGAGCATTTATGGATTTTTACGGTAAACTTCCCATTGACCATCGGTTTTTTTCTCAAAAACAATTCGATCATGTAAACGTGAAGGTCTTCCTTGCCAAAATTCAATTATTTGTGGATCAATCTGATAACCACCCCAATGAGGAGGACGAGGAACAGCATCTGGATATTGTACTGCCAACTTTTCTAAGCGATTTTCAAGTTCTTCACGGGAATCGAGTCGAGCACTTTGCATGGATGCCCAAGCTCCCAATTGACTTCCACGAGGTCGTGAAGCGAAATAAGCATCACTTTCTGCTTCGGAAACTTTGGTTACCGTACCTTCGATTCGAATTTGTCGTTCCAATTGATGCCAGAAAAACAAAGCACAAATAGCAGGATTGTGATCTAAATCTTGTCCTTTATGGCTCGCGTAATTGGTGTAAAAAACAAAGCCATTTTCATTCAGTTCTTTCAAATAAACAATGCGTGAACTTGGTTTTCCCGCAGCATCAACCGTTGAAACAGACATAGCATGTGCTTCTGGTTGTTTCAAATCAAACGCCTCTTTGTACCAAGACCGAAAGAAAACCAATGGATCTGTACCAACATGATCAGACAAAACTCCTTTATCAAAGTTGTGGTGATCGTTTTTGATTTGTTCCAAAAATTCTTCCATTCGTTTATTCTTCTGTGTATTCGTCTTCTAATTCACTGTCAGCATCTTCGAATTCATCTTCTTCTGTTGCTTGATCAAAATCGTCTTCCATTTCATCATCGATGTCGGACCCTGGCGCTGAAAAAACAGGTTTTCCTGTAACTGAAACGGGAATTGAATCAATATCTTCTTCGATAGGTCTACGGCTAATTTCACGATCCAATTCTTCAGTATACGGAAAAATATCCACAATCGGAGAAATGGTGATGGAGGGAACAACAAAATCTACTTGCATTCCATGTAAACTTTCAATGATACGTTCGAACGCCTCTTTTACGGAATGCGCAGAAACCAAGAAATTTTGAGTTACTTTTTTCTTTTTCTCAGAATCGTCCGCTTCGCTTTCATACATGACTTTACACTTGTACCAAACATCGCTGTCTTCGTAGTGGAAAATATCGTGATAATCTGTACGAGCAATATTTGTTACCGTGAATTCACCACGAATGGAAGAAGCCAATTCGTCATAAATGCGTGCTTCCGCATCGGTAAATGTCATCGCTGCTAACAAGTATGGCTCTGACACACGTTTGAACGAACCATCGTCCATGTGTTTGGTATATTTCACTTTGACTGTAAACCACGTATTCATTATAATCTATTTTTAAGATCGTTTTTTTTTTAAATTCTGTAAGGCACAAAGGTACGTAAAGGAAAGGGAAAAAAGGAAGTGACTAACGAAAATTTGAACAGATTACGCATGAATAAAATCAAGACGCGGATCGCTTCATCACTTCCCTATTTGAATGTATTTTGGTATGTCATTTTCAAAACAAAGAACAAAAATAGTTCTTTTTCATTTCATGTACACATGAATCTATTCGAGTTTACATTACTTGACTCAAAAATTCGAAGTAATTAATTTTTAAAGCAATTAACTATACTGTTTGAAAATGCGGTTCAACCAACGAAGCATCAACAACATGATCGCTCCAGCTCCCATCAACAATAAGAAATTGACGTAAAAGAAGTTTGCTTTGTCTTCGTATGTATCCCACAAACTACTTAAAACTCCCGACAATTTATTTCCAATCGAAGTGGCTAAAAACCATCCTCCCATCATCAAGGCAGTTAAACGAGGTGGACTCATCTTTGAAACGAGTGATAATCCCATCGGACTGAGGAAAAGTTCACCAATTGTAATCACTGCATACGAAGAGATGAACCACCAAGCAGAAGTTTTGACCATTCCATTTTCAGCTGAATACACCGCGCTTACCATAACCAAACAAGACAAGGCGGAAATGATCAAACCAAAAGCAATTTTTGTTGGCGTGGTTGGTTCTAATCCTTTGCGATTTAAAAAACCGAAAAATGCCAAAACAAGTGGTGTCAACACAATGACCCAAAAAGGATTGACCGACTGAAACAAGTTCGTGTTAAAAGCATAAACCGCTTCTCCTTCTTGTGGAAGCTGATCTTTTTTCATGTTTTTAAAATACGACGGATAATTCAACTCTTTTTTGGTTTTATCTGCCACCCGAAATTGCGCATCCATCACAACCACAGAATCTTTTTCATATTTGATTGTATCCACCAAACTCAAACTACCCATCGTATTTACCATCGCCGTTGGAATCGCACGATCTGTGTAGCGATCAGCCCATGTATTCAAGGTGGATCCATTTTGTTTGAACACTGCCCAAAAAGCAATAACTACTGCAAAAATGGCTAACATCGCTGCAATCGGTTTCTTTTCTTCTTCGGGAGATTTGATCAGCAAACGTCCATAGAAAAACACCACTGGAATACATCCAAACAAGAATGCATCTGTTGAATCGGATGAAATCAAATGGCCAGGAATCAGATAACCGATGATTCCAAAAACGATGGAAGGCAATAAAATCAACGCAAAAATTTTACCTATAGACATATCATTCGGACCAACTGGTTTCAAAACATCAGCGTGTTTAAAATGCTTGGTTCCAGACCAAAAAATAAAGATTCCAATAAACATTCCGATACCAGCAGCAAAGAAAGCAGCTCCCCAGCCAATCATGTTGTACAATGCAGCTCCAAAGAAATTACACACAAAAGCTCCAATGTTGATCCCCATGTAAAAAATGTTGTAACCAGCATCTTTTCGCGATTTGTATTCGGGATCGTTGTATAAATTTCCCAGAAGCGTTGAAATATTCGGTTTAAAAAATCCATTTCCGAGAATAATCAGAAACATGGAAATATAGAGCATAGTTAAATCATGGACTGCCATCAAACAGTAGCCAATCCCCATCATTAACCCACCAATGGTAATGGATTTTCGATAACCCAAAACACGATCGGCAAGCAAGCCACCGATAAACGGAGTCAAAAACACAAAAGCGATAAAAGTTCCATACAAATCAGATGCTTCCGCTTCGGTCATTCCAAACCCACTAACAGAGTCTTTCAAGTATAGCGTAAAAATTCCAATCATGAGGTAGTACCCAAATCGCTCCCACATTTCTGAGAAGAACAAAAAAGGCAAAGCTTTGGGGTGTTTCCGTGTTTTTTCCATGTAGTTATTGTTTTAAAAATAAAAATCCCCCAACTAAAAGCTGAGGGATTCAAAGATAATTAAATGCAAGTATTAACGAATACCATTCATTAATTTTTCCACTTTTTTATGCAGTAACAATAAAAGAATACTTGTTGCTCCTGACATGACGATGAAAATAATGAAGAAAGCATAAAGTGTGCTAATCTCAAATCCGAACAATGAATTTTTTGAATTCTCAAATACGAATGAACCAACATGTTTTCCTTCAACTACAACATCTCTTACGATCAAGTTTTTATCCCCTCTCGCATTTTTCGCCATCGTATCATCGATAACAATTGATTTGTCTGCGCTCTTAATTGCCATTGAACTACCAAAAACAGCCATTTTCTTTCCGTCGATGGTACCTTTCAAGTATTGAGCATCTTTGCTGTAAAGTGAGTCCGAAGAAGCAAGTTTTTCGCGACTGAATTTCTTACCGCTTCGTGTTGTATTTACTTCTGCCTCACGAATAACAGCAGATTCAAGAGGATTCTCGGATTTGTTAATCAAAGTAGTTGTTAATTGAACAAACTCTTTTTTGTCCATATTTGCTGCTTCGTTCACGATTACCTCTTTCACAACAGGTTGTGGAATAAGTCCAGAAAAAAGTCCTGCTGCGAAGTTTCCAACAACTGATGATAAGAAGAAAACAGCCATCATCATGGAAGCAAAACGCTTAGGAGAAAGTTTATTAACGACACTTAATCCAACAGGAGAAATTGCAAGTTCGCCACATGTATGTAAGAAATACATACCAATCAAGAAGAACATAGAGATTTTCTCTTCCATTCCAACACCTTTAACAGAGATTGCAATTAAAATATATCCAATTGCTAAGATGGCAAGACCCCAAACCATTTTCATTGGAGATGTAGGCTCTTTACCTCTTGCAGAAAGAGAGGACCACATAACTGAGAATAGAGGTGCAAGAAGTACAATAAAAATAGGATTCACACTTTGAAAGAAAGAAGCAGGCATATTCCAACCAAAAATTTCACGATCTGTATTTTGATCAGCAAACAATGTCAAAGACGCACCAGCTTGTTCAAATGCAGCCCAAAATGCGATAACAAAACCAGTGATAATAAAAATTGCCCAAATACGCTCTTTTTCCACTTTCGTTAAACCTGCTTGTGGTTCAATTACTTCATTTCTTTCTGCGGCCGCTTTTTTGTAATAAGAAGGCTTCATTCCGATTGGTTCTCCTTCTGGAGTTACAATATATTTGTGTTGGAACATTAACATGACAATTGTACCAATTACCATTCCGATTCCAGCTGCTAAGAATCCGTATTTGAAATCAAAAGCACTGCCAGTATCACCAAGACCTCCACAAACCAAAGGTGCTACAAGAGCACCTGCATTGATTCCCATGTAAAAAATAGTGTAAGCCGAGTCAATTCGCGTATCTCCTTTTGGATACAAAGAGCCTACCATAGAAGAAATATTTGGTTTAAAGAATCCGTTTCCAAAAATCAAGAAACCTAAAGCTGCATACATGACTGGAATTGCAGTTGATGTATTTTCATACATACTAGCACTGATAAACATCATAAATTGAGCAAGTGCCATCAAAATACCACCTACTAAAATGGACCTTCTATTCCCCCAATAACGATCGGCAATAAATCCTCCTAAAAGTGGTGTTGCATAAACCAATGATGTGTAAATTCCAAAAATACTTCCGGCTTCTTTTGCATCAATTAGTAACGCTTTTGTTAAGTATAACATAAAAATTGCACGCATACCATAATAGCTGAAACGTTCCCACATTTCAACCGTAAATAGCAAAAACAATCCCTTAGGATGTCCTTTTTGTTGGCTGTTCTCCATTTTTCTGATTTATAATTTCGCCCAAATATGGTTGAAATAAATGAATTTACCTACACTAAAAGAAAAAAATTAAATTTGTGTTAATAATTTCTCATGCAAATCAATATTCATTCACACCATCCGTTCGATGCTTCATTGACGATTCTAAATCGAGGAACAGAACTTGGAGAACATACGCCTTTCAGTTATGGTATTCATCCTTGGTTTGCTGATAAACCGTTCGACTCAACTAATTTAGAGCAACGACTATCACAAACTTCATGCTTGGCAGTGGGTGAAATTGGATTGGATAAATTGATTGATGTAGAATTTAAAATACAAGAAAAAATCTTTGTTCAACAAATCCAATTGGCTGAAAAATGGGAGCTCCCCGTAATTCTTCATTTGGTGAAAAGTTGGAACGAAGCACTTGCTATTAAAAAAGAACTAAACCCAAAGCAAGCGTGGATTTTTCACGGATTCAGAAAACGAAATTTATTGGAATCAGTTTTGAAAAATGACCTTTACATTAGTATCGGAACGGCCGTTTTATCTGATACATCAATGCTTGATTGGTTATCAGAAATCCCAAATAACCGCCTGTTTCTAGAAACGGACACCCAATCTCCCGAGAAAATCTCGGAGGTATACCGAATCGTTGCAGAGCGAAAAAAACTATCTTTGCCCGCGTTAGAAGCACAAATCGAAACAAATTTTAAAACGGTATTTAAGCGATGGCAGATTGGTTAGAACGGACAGCTTTATTGATTGGTGAAGAGCAAATTGATAAATTGAAAAGCAAACACATTTTAATTGTTGGTTTGGGTGGAATTGGATCGTTTGCTGGTGAATTCATTGCACGAGCAGGTTTTGGAACTATTACACTTATCGATGGTGATTGCTTTGATCCAACCAATAAAAACCGTCAGTTAACAGCCTTGGACTCGACGATTGGAAAAAACAAAGCGGTAGTTTTAGCGGAACGTATTCGCGATATCAATCCGGATATTCAATTAAATGTGGTGGAAGAATTCGTACTTCCTGAACGTGTTTGGGAATTACTAAAAGAATACAAACCCGATTATGTCATGGATTGTATCGACTCTGTTACACCTAAATTGGAATGGATCGTTGCCTGTTTGAATTTGCGTATCAAAATAATCTCTCATTTGGGAGCAGGTGGAAAAATGGATCCTTCTCGCGTTCAAGTTTCGAGTTTAAAAAATACACACAACTGCAAATTAGCGAGTCATTTAAAGAAAAGATTGAAAAAGAGAAACGTTGATTTCAAAAAAGTAAAAGCCGTTTTTTCTTCTGAACTGCAAATCAAAGGTTCCCTCAAAATGACTGACGGAAGCAATTACAAACGTTCGTTTTATGGTACAATCAGCTACATGCCTGGTTTGTTTGGACTTACAGGTTCAGCGGAAGTGATTCGGTACTTTTTGAAAAAAGAAGATTAACACGGATCTATTAATCCATTTTGTACAAGCTCAAAAGGTAAACAGGAATTTCTTACATGTAAGGTCTTAAATTTGTCTTTTTTAGTTTGATAAAAATACAATTGTTTGGTTTCATAACCTTGTTTATCTGCTCGTTGCACAACAAATGAAATCGAATATCCCTTCTTGAAAAATCGCTTTTTTTCTTCAAAAAGAAGATAATATTCTGTCGGGTTTTCGAGTGTTTTCTTCATTTCATCCAAGGCAAGCAATTTTTTTCGAATGGCATTTTGCTGATGCTCTATTTCCAAACTTTGCTTCACAAATTCATTGTACCAATCCATTCCAAATG
>CAYRMV010000110.1:0-10758 GCA_964425255.1 uncultured Flavobacteriales bacterium | reverse complement strand
GACACCATCGAGCGAGTTGAAATCCTTAGACAATTGCGTTTAGGTGATTTTGATGTTTTAATCGGTGTGAATTTGTTGAGAGAAGGATTGGATTTACCTGAAGTTTCGTTAGTTGCTATTTTAGATGCAGATAAGGAAGGATTTTTAAGAGATGAAAGATCGCTTGTACAAACAGTAGGACGTGCAGCTAGAAATGTAAATGGTAAAGTAATTATGTATGGGGACAAAATTACGATGTCAATGCAAAAAACAATTGATGAGACACAGCGTAGAAGAAACATTCAGATTGCATACAACGAAGCAAATGGACTTGTCCCAACACCGCTTACCAAGTCGAAAGAAAAAATATTAGAATCTACAAAAGTAGCAGATGGAGATCAAGGAAAAGAATATCAAACTTTGTCTATGCCTGAAATTGCAGCTGAACCTCTGACAATCTATGAAACAAAAGAAAATTTAGAAAAAGCCATTGTTCAAACGAAAAAAGCGATGGAAAGCGCAGCAAAAGACCTCGATTTTATAGAGGCCGCTCGTTTAAGAGATTTGTTATTTGAATTGCAAAGCAAACTTAAAGACTAATTTTTTAATACACTTTTTCGACAAAAAGTGTGTTATCATCGTCAGGAGTTGTGAATTTTGCGTTAATAATCTGATTATTTTAGATTTTTTTTGAAATTAATACCTATTTATAAAATTTTATATATACTTTTGCCAAGTAATTTAATCGCAGTATTTTATGAAAAAAATTGTACTAGCTACTGGTCTTTTAGTAACAACGTTAGTAAACGCTCAGGAAGCTTATAATAAATGGTCTCTAGATTTAGGTCTTGGAGCTAGCAAAGTTTATCGCAATCCAGGCAAAGCAACTAGCATTTACTTTCCTCATGTAGGTGTAGGTGTACGTTACATGACAAACCAATATTTTGGAGTTCGTTTTCAGGTTGGTTATGACCAATTTAAAAGCAAAAGTGGTGCTTCAGCAGCAAATGAATTCAAATCTAATTATTTTGGATTCACTGGAGAAGGTGTTTTGAATATTGGTCGACTTTTACATTTTGAAGATTGGACTTCTCGCATTGGATTACTTGGTCACTTTGGTCCTGGTGGTTCATTTATGGTTTCCAAAACTCCAAAAAAATCTAGAGATATGATGTTGCACCTTAATGGTGGATTAACTGCTTTGGTTCGTGCAACAGATCGCATAACAATCACTGCTGATGCATCAACAAATATTCATATGCTCCAAAATAGAGCTTTCGATATGCGAACTTCTTTAACAGGTCAAAATCAAGGGTTTGACGGTGGCTTCTTGACAGGATCTCTAGGGGTGAACATTGCTTTAGGAAAAAATACAAAACACGCTGATTGGATTCCTAATGATGGTGGTTTAGGTGACGAAGTTGCTGCATTGAAAGCACGAGTTGATAAAATCGATGCTGATATGAAAGACGATGACAAAGACGGAATTGCTAACTATTTAGACGAAGAAAAAGATACTCCAGAAGGTACTCCAGTAGACAGCAAAGGCCGTAAAGTTGAATCTAAATTAGGTGATATGGATAGCGACGGTGTGAAAGATGAAGAAGATTTCTGCCCTACAATCGCTGGTTCTAAATCTGCTCAAGGTTGTCCTGATGCTGATGGTGATGGTGTTGCTGATTTCATCGATGCTTGTCCAAACGAAAAAGGTACGAAAGAAAATCACGGATGTGCTAAAAAAGCAAACAATGAAATGGGTGATGCTTCTAAATTACCTGCTGATGTTCGTGCTTTACAGTTTGATCTAGGAAAAGCTACTATCAAAAACAAATACAAGAAAACGTTGGATTTGTTGGCTAAAACAATGAAAAGCAATCCAAACTTCAACTTAGTGATCTCAGGTCATGCAGATCCAACTGGTACAGAAGCTTTGAACAACAAATTGTCTCAAGAAAGAGCTGATGCAGTTAAAAATTACTTGGTAAGCAAAGGTGTTGATGCATCAAGATTGACTACGCAAGGATTTGGTTCTACTAAACCAGTTGCATCTAACGATACAGAAGCAGGACGCGCTCAAAACCGTCGTGTTGACTTCGGAGTAAAATAAGAATATTGAATTCGAAATAGAAAGGGAGGTTCACCTCCCTTTTTTTATGCCCAAAAATTTAAGATTGAAATAGTTTAATGGATTAAATTTCAATGAAAAAAATTATCTTTATTCAAAATTAGATAACCATGATTCATGTTGAAAATCTTAGGAAAGAATTTGAACTTTCTAAACAACAAAAAAAAGAATTAAACACCAAAGATAAAATTGCAATCGCAGTGGATGGAATATCGTTTAATTGCGAACCTGGCAAAATATTTTCCCTATTAGGCCCAAATGGTGCGGGAAAAACAACTACGATGAGAATGCTTTCTACTTTATACAAACCAACATCAGGTTCAATTCAAATTAGTGGAATTGATGCTGTTAAGAATCCACAAGAAGCTAGAAAAAAAATTGGCTTTTTAACTGGTTCTACTGCTTTGTATGCTCGTTTAACTCCTAATGAAATCATTGATTATTTTGCTTCATTGTATGAGGTAAAAAAATCAGACTTAGAAAGTCGAAAAAAATACCTTTACGATCTTCTCAATATGAACGATTTCCAAAACAAACGCTTTGGAAAATTGAGCACCGGAATGAAACAAAAAGTATCTATTTGTAGAACTATGATCCACAATCCAGACGTCGTTATTTTTGATGAACCGACAAGTGGACTGGATGTAATTACAGCTGCGAATATCATCCAATTAATCAAAGATTGTAAAAAAGAGGGAAAAACAGTAATTTTTTCGAGTCATATTATGAGTGAAGTAGATTTACTTTGTGATGATCTCGCTATCATTCATCATGGCAAAATTGTTCACCAAAGTTCGATGACTGATTTTCGGACTAACATGGAAAGTAGCAACTTGACAGAAGAATTTATTCGAATTGTAAACCAAAACCAAGCAAAATGATTTTTACTATATTCAAAAAAGAATTGAAGGATACATTGCGTGATCGTCGTACCTTGATGACTATGATTGTAATTCCTATGTTTATCTTTCCAGTTATCATGACTGTCTTCGTGAAAATTTCCGAATCATTTAACAAAGAAGCTGCTTCTAAAACTTTTCATTTTGGAGTACTTGCGAATGATACTAAAACGATGGAATCCATGATCCAAATTCAAAAACAGATTCCTAATTTTGAAATCATTCCGTATACTTCTGAAGAACAATTGAAAAAAGATGTAAAATCGGATAGCCTTCAAGCTGGAGTTGCTTTTCCTTCGGAAACCCAAACAAACAATGAATCGTTAAAAACAACAAAAGCATCCGTTTATTTCAACGCAACAGAAGTGGGAATGCAAGAAAGAGCAGAATTGTTCTTAAATGCATTGGATAAAATGGAACAACAAAAACGGTTTGTTGCGTTAAAAATCGAACCGAAACAAATCCATCCTTACGACTTTGATTATACCAATATCGCTTCAGGCAAGGAAACAGTAGGAAAACTAATTGGCGGATTTTTACCTTATATGTTTATTATCTTTGGTTTCATCGGTTGCATGTATCCCGCAATTGATTTGTTTACAGGTGAAAAAGAAAGAGGAACTTTGGAAACACTTCTTACAACACCTGTTAGTCGTTGGCAAGTACTTTTAGGTAAAATGGGAGTTGTTGTTCTATCTGGCTTTATGGCTGCCAGCTTTACTTTAACTGGAATTTTTCTAACTATTGAAGTTTTTGATGTAATCAAGGATCCAAAATTATTGGAAATCATTCATCAAATATTAACTCCTGGATTTATCGGATTACTCTTTGTTTTACTACTTCCATTGATCGTGTTTTTTGCAGGAATTATGGTGCCTATTGCTGTATATGCAAAAACGTTTAAAGAAGCACAAAGTATAATTACACCACTAAACACCGTTGTAATTTTACCTGCTATGATTGGCTTTTTCCCTGGGATTGAATACAACTTAACAACATCACTAATCCCAATTGTAAATGTTGTTTTAGCTACCAAAGAACTCATTGCTGGAACAATCGATTTTGGCCTATTGGCTGTAAGCTTTTTTAGCATGACTGCCCTTGCGGGTCTTTCAATCGTACTGTCTTACAAACGTTTTGATAATGAAAAAAATTTAGTGATTTGATCTAATACTCACAAAGTCAGTTTAAAAAGTCTATTCTCCATGTGGGATAGACTTTTTTCTTGGAGGAAAGAAAAAATGACGTGGAAACGAACGAAAATATGCCCAAACAGAGATAAACAAATTCCGAATTTCAGACAAAGGAACTTCCCGAGATCGTAAAGCAAGTCCTAATGAAAGGGAGAAACTCACAATGAAATTAAAGAATCCAATCACACCAATACCAATTATCCCCCAGAAAACCTGACCAAAACTAACCTGAAAATCAGCGCCAAATAGTCCCAAAGCTAAATTACCACTGGCAAAAGTTATGTGACGTATATCTAAATTCAATCCGATAAAAACACCCACAGATGCTGTTGTTCCCATAAAAACTCCAAACCAAAAATTAGACGCAACACCTGCCCATTTTTTATCCATCCAAGAAGCCAATTTCTTTGCTCCTTCTTTGCCTAATCCCATTTTCAAAACAGGATGTTCTTGTATTCGAAATGCAAATCGATTGTGTTTGTTGCTATTGGAAATACTTCCTGAAATCACTCCAGACAAAAACAAAAAAACACCTGCAATCGCACTATGGAAAATAGCAGGTGAACTGATTGGACTGAGCTCATTTAACAATTTATCTGCTTTCGAATGTGCAATATTGTAATCGAAAATAAAGTCTATTCCCCAAATCAGTAGAAAAGCAATAGGAAAGGCAATCACCACATTCCCAACAAATGCAATAAATTGTGACCGAAATAAACGTGAAAAAAGAATAGCAAAATCCTCGTGTTTTCGACTTAATGGGGCTTGTGACTTCATACCTTGCTCAATAGACTTCGCTAATGTGGCTGCTGTCATTGCGGGTTGCTTAGTAGCAAGTGTAAAACCCAACAAATAAATAGCTATGAATCCCACTGCATAATTCATGCTGTATAGAAATGCATGTCCAAAATCACTCACTTCTACTTTTCCAAGTAAGACTTTGAAAATACACAAAAACCCTACAACCAAACCACCTCCCATGGCAGTTAACAACATGTGTCGGTATTCCGACTTACTGTTAGTAATGTAATGCTCCCCTGTTTCAGCGGAATGCTTTGTAATTTCGTAAGCCATCAATTGTGTACTCTCATTGAGTAGCTTGCGAACATTGTTTTTTCTACAATTTAATTTGACGAGTTTCAACGAAAATTCAATGGTCTTAGTTTGAATTTCTTGTTCACTAGAACAACAAAAATAAGGCAACAAATCAGCTACTCGTTTTAATTGTTGACGAATGCGCAATAAACTTTGATTCACTTCCATGGAAATACCATATTTAGCACTATTCTGAAAGGCTGAATCTATATATTTTTCACATTGTTTGTGCGTTATCCAAATTTGCTTGTAATCAATGTCATCATTGGAAAGAAAAGGGGTTTTTTGAAGAATTAACTTTTGTTCTAAAAATTCTAACTCTCGCTCAAAAGCTTCAAATGGACTTTCAAACTGCTTGAATTCGGGAACCATTTTCAATACTTCTTGCTCCAAAGCTCGACCACTCATTCGTTGAGCCAACAACCTGATTGATTCGATGATTTCTTTCGAAACTGTATTTTTTTCAGGAACCGAGAACAAATTCGTTACACCAAGTAAATCAAATAATTGAGCTAATTCTTCAGCTGGTATTTGTTCAATCCATTTAAAATCACTTTCGAGAAAAAAAATCTGATTTAAAACAAATTCAACCGTTGACTCTTCCGGCTGATAGGGCAAAATTTTAGCGATCACTCTTCGTCGAATTTCACTTCTAAAATTTCGATTTTGTAAAATCCCCGTTTCTGTTATCAAGCCTTGAAATGTTTTCCCATCAAAAATGTGTTTCAAATAAGCAATGAAAAGCAACCGATCTTCGCTTTGTTCATTCAAAAATTCTAGTAAAGGCTTAATGGAAATTTTGACATCTTTCTCTCGATAAATAGGTCGGAAAATATGAACCAGATCAGCTAAAAAATCCAATTCAACAGGAAAACGTTCTGTTGATTTTGCCCGCAACTCTGTAAAGACTTGTTCAATCGTTTTTCGAGCGGAAATACGGCTTCTGAATTTGAAAATGGTACTCATTGTTCTAAAAATAATCAAAAAATTAGAATTGACTAAAAAAGATAATTCTTTTAACGAGTTTTAACCTCAATTCAACTCGTCTGATAATTTGTTTTTACCTTTGTTTTGCATGAAGAAAACATTCAATCATCCTCATTTGCTCTTTCTTTCTCAAGGCTTAGAACAAGAAGAAAAAGCTCAAAAAGCAAAATACCACGTTGGTGAACAAATCTCCACTTCCCTCTTGAAAAAAGATGGGTTAGCACTTCACCCGATTAGAATTATTCAACGCCGTTTTGGGTTTGCAGATTATCCCGAACTTTTGATCGGCATACCAGCTAGTCAACAAACGGATCTTTTCAAAGGCGGTTCAAACATCGAATTGTTTCTCGATCAAGAATCACCAATTTCTGGGATTTTATTGAATTTAGATCAAAATCAGGCTGAAATTCGACTTTTTGCTCCTGATTTTCCAGATTGGCTCGAAGAAAAAGGAGTTGGAATTCGGATTGCGCCCGATACGAAAACCACCGAAATTTGTCAAGAAACCTTGCAATGGATAGACAATCATCCTTCAGAAGGTCGTTCGAATTATTTTCATTATATCCATGATCAAATTGATTTTCCAGTACAAACCGAACGAATTCACTATTTCAGAAAAAACGATCAATTAAATGAAAGCCAACATCTTGCCATCGAAAACTGCCTTTCAAACAAACCCTTACACGTTATTCATGGTCCTCCAGGAACAGGAAAAACGACCACATTGGTTCATTTAATTGAATCGCTAGTTCAGGCTGGAAAACGTGTTTTAGTTTGTGCACCTAGCAATACAGCTGTCGACCATTTAGCTGGAAAATTAATCGAGCAAAAACTCCCTTTACTTCGCGTTGGAAATCAAACCAAAGTAAATGAAAACCTCCTTCCACATACAATAGAAGGTAATTTGGAAGCGAATGGAGAAGCAAAACAATTGAAAAAATGGCGAATTCAAGCAGAAGAATTGCGCAAAATGGCCAATCAATACAAACGGAATTTTGGGAAAGATGAACGGGATCAACGAAAACTTTTATTGCAAGAGGTCAAATCAATTCGAAAAGAAATCCGTGATTGGCAAAAATACCAAACCGAAAAATTGATTGAAAATTCGCCCGTTATTTGCGGAACACCCGTTGCTCTTTATGATGCGCCTATCCAACATTTGGAATGGGATGCATGCATCATGGATGAAGCTGGACAATGTTTGGAAGTTTTAGGCTGGGTTGCCTTACGAAAAACCAATCGTTTGATTGTAGCGGGTGATCACTACCAACTTCCACCAACTATTTTAGATCCAAAACTAGCACAAACTAAATTTGGAAATTCGTTTTTAGATATCTGTTTGATGCGTGTCGAAAATGCATATCTTCTCGACACACAATACCGAATGAAAAGCCCAATTATCTCTTTCTCTAATCGCTATTTTTATGAAAACAAACTAATAACGCCCCCTAATTTGACTTCCGAAGCAAAACATGTGTATTTTTATGACACGGCAGGAACAGGATTTGAAGAAGAAAAAGCGGAAGAAGGTAGCATTTCCAATTCGGGAGAATTAAGTCTCGTTTCCACTTGGTTAGAAATGAATCATATTCGAGCAGAACAATGTGCATTTATTTCGCCCTATTCAGGACAAGTTAACTTAGCCAAACAACAACTTTCCAAACAAATTCGCATTTCCACGATCGATAGTTTTCAAGGTCAAGAGAAAAATACGGTTATTTTATCGCTTGTTCGATCCAATGACGAAAATGAAATTGGATTTTTAAAAGACTACCGACGTATGAATGTTGCATTGACTCGAGCCCAAGAAAATCTCGTTGTTTTAGGTGATAGCAGTACTTTAGGATCAGATCCATTTTTTCAACAATGGCTGCAGCACATCGAAGAAACAGGAAATTACCACAGCGCCTGGGAAATCATGGCTTGATTGCATAGAAAATATGTATCTTGCCATAAAAAAATAGGATGTCTTGGTTTTTGTTAATCATTGCGGGATTGTTTGAAGTAGGATTCGCTACATGTTTGGGTAAATCACGTGAAACAAGTGGAAACGAATCATACATTTGGTTACTCGGTTTTTTTGTTTGTCTAGCAATCAGCATGTTTTTATTGATGACAGCAACCAAAACACTTCCACTTGGAACAGCGTATGCCGTTTGGACTGGAATTGGCGCAGTTGGAACCGTGATTGTGGGGATTTGGATTTTCAAAGAACCCGTTGATTTTTGGCGGATGTTTTTCCTTTTTACACTCATTCTATCCATCATCGGATTAAAATTTGTTTCGCATTAAACCATGAATTACCTCGGACATATTTATTTTTCCAATCAAAATTGGGAATTGATGCAGTATAATTTGATGGGAGATTTCATCAAAGGAAAAGACCTGCAACACCTAGATGAAAAAATTCAAATTGGTTCAACGGTGCACCGAGAGATCGATTCATTCATCGATAATCATCCTATTGTGAAAGAACTTCAGAGAAGTTTGTATGATGAATTGCCCAAAGTTTCTTCTATTGCAATTGATTTGTACTTCGATCATCTACTAGCAAAAAATTGGTCTCAATTTCATTCCCAATCCTTGCTTCTATTTTTAGAAACATTTTACGCAAAAATTGATTTAAATAACCCCCATTTCATTCCAGATTTTCAATTAATGTTATCCAAAATGATCGAAATTAATTGGATATCGCATTACCCTAGTTTGGATGGATTAGAAAAAATGTGTAACGGAGTTTCAAGACGTATTTCATTTGAAAACAAACTCAAAGAAGGAAAAACTGTTTTCTTGAAACACGAATCCTTCATCGAACAAGTATTTTGGAAATTTATGGATGATGCAGTTTCACATTTCGAACAATTTTATACGCAATTTCCGAATCTTTCCCCTTTCCTTCGATAATCGGTTAAAATTCCTACGATTCATATCCTATTTTTCAGAAAAAAACGTACTTTCGTTTTATGTTCGAACAAGATTTAAACGAAGAAAACACCGCTTCTTGGAATCACGTATTAACCAATGAAAATGGATTCATTTATACAGCTCATTCGTTTACTTCTTCCCTTTCGTCTTCCTGGAAAATTGTATCGATTCAAAATCGCCCAAACTTGCTTTTTTCATGGAATAAAAAACTAGGTTTCAACCAAATTTACATGCCTTTCTTTTGTCGTGAACTCCATTTTTCTGGGACAATTCAAGAAGGTGAACAAGTCATTCAACACCTAAAAAAAAAATATACACGTGGTTTGATTCAATTACGCATCGAAATTCCAACTGAAAAACCAAGCCACAAAACATACCAAATCATTGATAAAGAATTAAAATTAAATACGTTAGCAAAAAGAAAAATTAAAAAAGCTAGCCAAAACGAAGTCGAAATTCGAAAAATTGATCACTGGAAAGACATCCTTTTGATTATTGAAACAGAACTCGGTAAGAAAGTACCCGAAATCAATTCAGAATCCATGAAACGAATGGATCATCTGTGTCGTGAATTAGCGAATAAAAAACAATTAATTTGTTTCGGTATTTATCATCGAAATCAATTACATGGCGGTTTGTTACTCGCTGAAGATTCACAAAGAATTTATTACATCAAAGGTGCTTGTCAAGAAAAAACACGCGATTTCGGTGGCATGTTTTTAGGAATGAAAACAGCGATCGAACAAACACTAACCAAAGAAAAAACATTCGATTTCGGAGGATCATCGGTTCCATCTGTGCGCCAATTTAATCAACATTTTGGAGGAAAAGATCAAGTTTATTACTGTTATTCTTGGGATTACACGCCATATTGGTTTCAAATTTTAATCAAATTCAAAAACCAATTAACCAAAATTGGATCGAAACGAAATAAATAAAATGGATCGAAATAGTTACTTTTGTTTATGATTATACCAAAATCGACAACCCCTCGCTGGGTGATTTCATTGATAGATTTAGGCATCGCATTTGTTGCTTTAGCCTTGGCTTACTTGATCCGATTTGATATCAAAGCCGATTATTCTTTGATTCAAACAGAATGGAATGTGCTTGTAAAATCATTGCCCTTTTTTGTTTTTGTTAAACTACTTGTCAATGCTGCTTTCAAAGTACAAAAAGGATTAGTTAGACACACTTCAACAGAAGACCTCAAACGAATTTTCCTTTCCATTTTCACCGCATCTCTGCTTTTTCTTGCTCTTGGGTTTGTTCGATTTTACTTACTAGATGGATATTATTTATTTCCGACATCCATTCTTGTTATGGAGTTTGTTTTCTCGTTTTTCTTGATGATTGTTCTTCGCTTTGGAATCAAACTCATTTACATTGAAGCGACAAAAAACAAAGAAAACAAAGAACGTGTTTTAATTTATGGAGCTGGAGTTTCAGGAATGATTACCAAAAGAACCATTGAAAAAGATGTTCGCATCAGTTACGAAATGATTGGTTTCATTGACGATAATCCAAAACTGGCATCAACACGAATGGAAGGCTT
>CAYRMV010000109.1:0-11075 GCA_964425255.1 uncultured Flavobacteriales bacterium | reverse complement strand
GTTAAATATCTTAGTGTCTAACTCTAAATCGAGCTCGCTTTTGAAAAAATGTTTTTTTTGGTGTTTATACTTTTTTAAATCGATTTCGAAACCTGCCACATCTGGTGTTATTTCTTCGTAATTTACTTCTAAAAACGTAGAATTAGTTATTGCAAGAATAAATTGTTTTTCTAACGAATCATTTGAATTATTACTTTTAGATGAATTTGGACAAATAGCATCATATCTTTCAATTAAATGATTTTTATAAAGTAAATTTTCATCCCAGTAATCTTGTCCACTTGCTCGGTAAACACTTTTTTTCAAGTTTTTAAAATATTCCATTTCAGATCCGTCAGAATACATTTTTCCGCTGTTGGTAAGTTTGAAAATATAACCGCTATCATTGTCACCTATTTGTGACATTTCATTGTTTGAAAATGATAAATCTTTAATAAATTGAATAGATTTACAGAGTTTGGTAGTATATTCTCTATCAAATAATTCAATACGATTAGTTTGATTTAATATAATTCGTTTATATTCTTGTGATAGACCTAGTGTATATGCAGTAAATAGTAGATACATTTCTGTACTTAAGGCGTGGTAACATGATGAACCCTCAAAGTTTGAGCCGTCAGGATTGAATTGAATACTAAATTCGTAAAGAAATTCTTTGTATGCAAAAACTGCCCATTTAGCTGTCTTATTTGAAAATTCAGTGTAATATGCAATACTGATTAAACCTAATAAATTGGCTAGATAATGATTGTTATTGGGAGCACTCTTGTTTTCAAGAAAATTGTAAATAAAATTTCCATGATCCATAACTAAATTGGATATCAATTTTTGGAATTCAGGAGAGTTATTTGATGAATTATATAATGATAAAGAAACCAAAATATTATGAATTCTAATTCCTACATCCATTGTGCAGCTCCAATTTACACCGAGGCCAACAGGGTTGGAGTAGTAAAAATCAATGAGTTGGTTATTGATTTCTCGAGAATAAGCATTATTGTAATGTGAGCCAATTGCAAGTATAGGTAAATGGTAAAGTCTTGAAAATTCCCAAGGATATTTAATTTCTAAATTAGGTATTTTTCCAACCACCTTGAGAGAATCTTTACAAAATTCTGTTTCAGACCAGATATAACCAGATTTAAAATCTTTGTGCCAATCATGAATTAGGTAATCTTTATCAACCAAAGATTGAATTTTTTGGTTAGTTTTTGTTAAAAAATGTGTTCTTTCAATATTACAATCGGTATTTATCCATCCACTTCCTAGAATATCGTATTCGTGTTTGATAAATCGTTGACATTTATATTCTGTTATTGGGTCATAGCTAGATGGAATTGTTAACTTTTTAATTTTGATAATTTTTTCTGATTTACTAACTACCAAAAACCTAAAATGTAGAAATATAAATTTTCTACTCCAATAATCTATTAGAGAAACCGCTTTTGTATAATAACGTTTAATGTTTATCAATTTTTTCAATTTGATTATGTATCAAAAAACTAGAAAATAACAAGGATAATAGTGATGTGAAAGATCGACCAATTGCACCACCTATTATTCCAAATTTAAAAGTAAAAACAGCTACACCTATTATGGAAATTAAAGATGAAATTACATTTTGTTTAAAACACAAATCAATTCTATTGAGAGCAACTAAACCAGTATTGTTCATAGCGAATGTGTTTCTGAAAATCCAAGAAAGAATTAGTATGTCAAAGATAGGAACTGCACCAACAAATTCTTTAAAAAACCATTCACAAATTATCGGGACAATAAGAAATGCAAGTATACCAACTCCTAAAGAAATCAAAAAGAAAGTATACTTTTTTGATTTTAAAGTGGTTTGAAATAATTTAGAATCTTTTACAGAACTTGTAATCTGAGGAGTAAAATATTGTTGGAGTGATTCAGAGATAATACTTAAACCCGCCATTAACGTCATTGCAAATCCGAACAAACCAATTTCAATTTCGTTGATAACAAAAAATTGAATAATCAAAATGTCCAATAGTATTGATCCTTTTCCTGTAAGGAAGGTCATCATAGAGTAAAAAGCATTTTTTCGGTTTTCTTTTGTGTTAAATTTTTTGTAGTTGTGTTTTTTTATAGAAATTACACGCGTTGACAAATAAAATAAAGATGTTAAAAAGTAACCTATCACTGTACCGGTAATAAAACCATTTAAATCATAAAAATAAGTCAGTAATATGATTAGTAAAATTCCAGATACTTTTGAAAACAATAGGATCATAGAATTCATTTTGAACATGCGAAGAGATTGAAGATATACACCTGAATTTGAATTAAAAGCAAGAGGTAGTAAACCAATTATGTAAACATAGAATATTAAGTTATTACTATCTGGTATTGGAAGAATATTTAATTTATTACAAATAAAAATGAAAATAAAAACTATGAGAAACAACCAAAGATTAGTTCTCCAAGCAAACGAGAACAAACCTTTTCTAAGGTCTTCTTCTGTAAAAAGTGGAATTTCTTTAAGTAAAACCGTGGTTAGGCCAAAATTGACAAATATTATTGCAATTCCAAATATTGATTGCATGATTTTAATAACTCCCAAATCTGCTGGACCCAACCAATTAGCAACAAAAAACTGAGAACCAAAAGCAAATATAGTAACTAATAAATTGGCTGACAAAATATGTCCTAGACCACCATGGAAAGCTGACTTAACTTTAAGCTCAAATTTCTTATACATTCTTGTCTCGTTCTTTAATCACATGGGCCGGATTTCCTCCTACAATAACGTATTCAGGAACATCTTTTGTAACAACAGATCCAGCTGCTATAATTGATCCATTTCCAATTTTACATCCGCTTAAAACAATAACACCTGTTCCTAACCATACATCTGATCCGATTGTTACATTTTTAAAAGTATGACCTTGTTGGTTTATCGGTTTTTTTGTAGTTGAAAAAGCATGATTTGATGACCAAATCTTGCAATACGGACCTATAAGCACATCTTCTCCTATATCAACAGTACCACTTCCTTGTATAAACGTTCCTTTTCCTAAAAATGATCGGTTACCAATCGATATTCTCTCAGGAAACTTCAGTGTTACCATTTCTGAAATGATAACTTTAGTACCCATTTTAATCCTTTTTCGAAAATAAAATCGTCTGAATTTGATTCCAGTACTTCCTGGTAAAAAGGAAAAAAGAAAATCAAACCAAGTGTAAAAAACTGATTTTATTTTGTTTATGATTTTTTTTGTAACCACGTAATAAATATTGTAATGTTTTTAATGGAATAAATTTAGAAGAAAAATTCCTACAATCTACCATCTACTTTATTACCCAAAATACCTTTCACATCATAAATAATACCTTTGCTTTTTAGACTGCTTTTTAAATCAATTTCTGTAAACTCTTTGTGTGCGACACCCAGTACCACCGAATCAAATTTTTGTTGTGGTTGATTCGTTACAGTTTGTAACCCATATTCATGCATTACTTCCTCCGGATTTGCCCACGGGTCAAACGTCGTTACTTTAATTCCATACGATTCCAAGGAACGAATGACGTCGACAATTTTCGTATTTCGCACATCGGGACAGTTTTCTTTGAAGGTGATGCCGAGCATCAATACTTCGGCTCCGAGGATATTAATTCCTTTTTTAATCATTAGTTTTACAACCTGAGAAGCAACATACTCGCCCATACCGTCATTCATTCTTCGCCCTGCAAGAATAATTTCTGGATTGTATCCTTTTTCTTGTGCTTTTTGAGCTAAATAATAGGGGTCTACACCAATACAGTGACCACCAACCAATCCAGGTTTAAAAGGTAAAAAATTCCATTTTGTTCCAGCGGCTTCTAAAACATCATGTGTATTTATATCTAGCAAGTTAAATATTTTTGCAAGTTCGTTAACAAAAGCAATATTGATATCGCGTTGTGAGTTTTCGATTACTTTTGCTGCCTCAGCAACTTTGATGGTTGGAGCAAGGTGTGTTCCAGCTGCTATGACACTTTTGTAAAGCGCATCTACTTTTAGACCGATTTCAGGTGTTGAACCAGAAGTAACTTTTAGTATTTTTTCTACTGTATGCTCTTTGTCTCCTGGATTAATTCGCTCAGGTGAATATCCAGCGAAGAAATCTATATTGAATTTCAGACCGCTTACTCGTTCTAATACAGGAACACATTCATCCTCTGTAACTCCCGGATATACCGTTGATTCATAGATGACAATATCTCCTTTTTTTAACACTTTTCCAACCGTCTCACTTGCTTTATAAAGTGGTGTTAAATCGGGTTTGTTGTGTTTATCAACTGGAGTTGGAACGGTTACAATATAGTAGTTTGAATCTTTTATATCGTTAAGGTTAGCGCTACAGAAAAGTCCAGATTCAGCATTCGGAGAACTAACTAAAACCGCTTTCAGGATATCATCTTCAACTTCTAAAGTAGAGTCATGTCCCGAATTAAGTTCGTCGATTCTCTGTTGGTTGATATCAAAACCGATAACAGGATATTTTGTAGCTAGTAAACGTGCTAATGGCAAACCAACATAACCAAGACCAATAATTGAAATTTTAGTATTCATTTAATTGAATTATTATTTTTTTAAATTTTTTTCCCACTCCCAAGCACTTCTTGTCATTTGATCAAGCGTGTGTTGAGATTTCCATTTTAGTTCATTTGTGGATAATTCCACATCAGCCCAAATCTTCTCAATATCTCCAGTTCGTCTTGGAGCAAATTCCCAATTTAAGGTTTTTCCACTGATTTTTTCAAAAGAATTAATCATTTCAAGAACTGTGTAGCCTTTACCTGTTCCAATATTGAAGGTTTCAAAGGGAGTTTTGTTTTCTTTTTTTAGTAGTCTTTGCATCGCTTTTACATGTGCTTTTGCTAAATCAACAACATGAATATAGTCGCGAATTGCTGTGCCATCTGAGGTATTATAATCACTTCCGTAAACAAGCAGTTTTTCTCGAATACCGATTGCCGTTTGTGTGATAAATGGCATCAAATTATTTGGAGTTCCGTTTGGAAGTTCACCGATTAAAGCACTCGCGTGAGCTCCTATTGGATTAAAGTAGCGCAATGCTACAATGTTGAATTTCGAACTAGCAACGTCTTGAAGTATCGATTCACCTATTTTTTTTGTGTTTCCATACGGAGATGTTGCTGGCAACAATGGTGTTTTTTCCGTTACAGGAAGCTGGCTAGGTTGTCCATAGACAGTACATGAAGAAGAGAAGATAAAATTACAGATTTCGTTTTTTTTCGCAAGCTTCAATACATTTAGCAATCCCAACACATTGTTTAAATGATAATCAAGCGGGTTTTCAACAGATTCATTTACTGATTTTAATGCTGCAAAATGTATAATTCCAGAAATATTCTTATGTTTTTTGAAAAATTTTTCAAGATTGAAAAGATCTTGAATATCAATGTTTTTAAATGTCGGAAGGATTCCAGTAATCAATTGAATTTTCTCAATAACTTCATAAGATGAATTGATTAAATTATCAAGTATTACGACTTCAAATCCATTTTCAATTAGCTCCACGACTGTATGAGAACCAATGTAACCAGTTCCACCTATAACTAATATTTTATCTTTACACATTAGTTTTAGATGATTTTAGTTTTTCATAATACCACTCAATTACTTGTTCCAAACCTTGAGACAAATTGAATTCTGGTTGATAGTTTAATAATTTTTTTGCTTTTTCAATACTAGCTAAAGAGTGGGGGATATCACCCATTCTGTTTGGTCCGACTTTGTAATTGATGTTTTCAATGTTTGAATTAAACTTTACTAGTTCATTTTTGATTCCATGAAATAGATCATGTAAAGTAGTATTTTCACCAAATGCGGTGTTATAAATTTGGTTAATTGCTTCAGTATTTTGTGTTAACATAGCTAGTTCATTCATTTGAACAACATTGTCGACAAATGTAAAATCTCTGGAATAGTTAGCATCACCATTAATAATTGGACTTTCATTATTAATTAGTTGAATTACAAACTTCGGTATTACTGCCGCATAAGCCCCGTTAGGGTCTTGTTTTTTTCCAAATACATTGAAATATCTCAATCCAATCGATTCTAAACCATACGTTTTATAAAAAACATCTGCATACAGTTCATTGACAAATTTCGTAATAGCATAGGGTGAAAGTGGCTTTCCAATGTATTCTTCCACTTTTGGTAATGAAGTTGAATCACCATAAGTAGATGAACTTGCAGCGTATACAAATCGCTTTACTTTTTCATCTCTTGCAGCAACAAGCATGTTTAGAAAACCATTAATATTTACTTCATTCGTAGTAATTGGATCATTGATTGATCGTGGTACAGAACCTAATGCTGCTTGATGAAGTACATAATTGCAATCTTTTACTGCAATTCGGCAAGCATTTAAATCTCGAATGTCAGCCTCAATAAAAGTAAAACTAGGATAATTGATAAATTCACTAATATTTTTGAAAGAACCTGTAGAAAGATTATCGAGACAAACTACTTGATAGCCTTTTTCCAAAAAATGCTCACACAAGTTTGAACCAATAAATCCAGCTCCGCCTGTGATGAGTATTTTTCCTTTTTCTTCTTTCATTTTTTTATTTACTAATTAGATACAGCTTCGCCCCTTCACTCACATGTTTGTTTTGTAAACAGATGAGATCCAGTGTTTTATTGAAAAGCTGAAATTTTTATTTTCAGCCTATTTTCTTTAGTTTTTGCTCTGTAATTTCAACGCGAGTTCGACCTAAAGAAAGTAAGATACCTTTGCCAATACAAGTAACTTCTAGTAATAATTTACCTTTTTTATTGAAGTCAATTAGTTTGGCATAAATACCTTTAAATGGTCCAGAAGAAACATATACTTCTTGACCGATATATAATTTAGAATCTACCAATTCAATTTCGGTTTCTTCACTATCTATTTTTTTGATAGCATTGATCTCGCATTCTCGAATTGTGGCAAATTCGCTATTAAAGCGTACAAAATTAAAAAAGTATGGAACTTGAAAGATAGATGATTTTTGGGATGCACTAATCTTAATGAAAAGATAACCTTTAAACAAAGGTTCATCTACCCATTTTAATCGGTCACTCCATCTTTTTCTTACTCGTTTTGTTGGGAAAAATGTTTCAATTCCGATTGCTTGAAGCGCTTCGTAACATTTTTTCTCACTGTTCGAGTAAGTTTGGATTACGTACCATTGTGTAAAATCCTTTTCAGCCATTCCTTTGCAAAGATATTTATTTTTAATGATTAATCGACTTAAAATCCTTAAAAATCGTACTTTTTAGCTTGTTTATCTATTTAATTAGATGTTTAGTCGAAATATTAGGGGTTTCAACTTGAACTAACCAATTAAAAATCAATTTTTTGATTGATAAATTCGTTCAATGATATCGACCACTTTCATTCCTTCTAATGCATTGGTTGTGATACTTTCAGTTCCATTTAACACATTGAAAATGTTTTCATAAATGTAATGGTGATTGGCTGCAGAACCTTTGTATGGACCATAATCGTTTGGTGGATTGCTTGGAGGTAACTCGGGCATTACGTATCCATCGATGTGGCAATATTCAACTTCATTCATGTATTGACCACCTACTTTTACGGAACCTTTTTCGCCAACAATTGTAATAGAACTTTCTAAGTTTTTATCCCAAATGGAAGTAGAATAATTTAAACTTCCGATTCCGCCATCTACAAAGTCGAAGCTTACAAAACCTGAATCTTCAAAGTCGGTTGAACTTTGATGAGTAAAATCTTGAAAACGGGATTGAATATTCGTAATATCACCAAAATACCAATACATCAAATCGATGAAATGAGAAAATTGAGTGAATAAAGTCCCTCCATCCAAGTCTTTTGTACCATGCCAAGTGGTTGGTTTTCCCGTTTTTGGATCCGGTTTGTAATAACGATCATCTCGGTTCCAATAACAATTGGTTTGAACCATGAAAATTTTGCCTAATAATCCTTCATTCAAAATTTGTTTTAACCAAACGGATGGTGGTGAATAGCGGTTTTGCATTACACAAAATACTTGTTTGTGCTTTTGCAATGCTTTAAAAATGATTCGTTCACACCCTGCTTTTGTCAAAGCCATAGGCTTTTCAATAACAACATGACAATTGTGGTCCAAAACTTGAAGCGATTGTTTTTCATGAAAACCATTTGGCGTTGCGATGGCAACTGCATCGATTTCGATTCCAGAAGATAATAATTCATCTACTGTGGAAAACAACGGAGTATCAGGAAATTGATCTAAACCTAATTCCTGTTTTGGTTTGGGGTCACAAAGTGCAACAAGTTCAAAATGTTCATTTCCAACAATCATACTTGCGTGTCTTTTACCTATGTGACCGCATCCAATAACAGCGAATTTTACCTTTTTCATTTTATTCGGATTAGAATGCGAATATAATGATTTTCTTCTATTGGTTATATACCAATTTGCTCAATTTACAAGGTAAATGTTACGTTTCAAAAACTTTTGTTAAGTCGGTTTGTTGTGCTGACTATTCAATGAAATATTTTCTTTTGTCCAATTAATTTTAGAAAGGTATTGTTCTTTTCTTTTCGAACATGAATTGAGTTCACAAATACTACATTGAAAAGGTTTGCAAGGATCGGTATGTACAAACAATTCTACACGACCTTGAAAAGTATGATTTACGAGTTCATCTAAACATTCTATTTCCAAGTGAGCATCTTCAACAGTTTGATAAAAGGGTACAGTCATGTGGCAATCCAAATGAAGAGAAGTTCCGTATTTTATAAATCTTGCATTGTGCACATCAATCCAAGTCGACTTTCGGTTTAATTGAAGTGCTTGAACAAAGATTTCCATCAATTCATCATCCGCTTCATCCATGATTCCTTTAATTGAATCTCTCAAAATGGTGTATCCTGAAAACAGAATGATAAAAGCAAAAATAAAAGCAACGATACTATCAAGAATAAAAATACCTGTAAATCGAACGAGAATAAGTCCAACGATAATTCCGATAGTTGTGTACGTGTCTGTTTGTAGGTGTTTTCCACTGGCAATTAGTGCTAAAGAGTTAGTTTTTTTACCTTTTTTCTCTGCAATGATTCCGAGTACATAGTTTACAATCGCTGTAAAAAGAATGAGAAAAATTCCAAAGTCTAATTGTCCAAGTGGGTGAGGATGCTTTAAATTGTTGATCGTTTCATAAATGATAATCAAGCCCGCTACAGTAATCAATGTTCCTTCAATTGCAGCGGATATAAACTCCACTTTTCCATGACCATAAGGATGATTTTCGTCTTTAGGGAGCGAAGAAAGATACAAGCTATAAAGTCCAATAAAAGAGCTAATCACATTGACTGTGCTTTCTAAAGCATCTGTTAAAATGGCAACAGAATTAGTAATGTACCAAGCAATCAGCTTTATGACAAAAAGAAAAATTCCAATGCCAACTATCCATTTTTGTATGCGTAGATTTTGTTTCATCAATTATCACTTGGGTCAAGCGGGAATTGGGTCATTAATTGGTATTTTTTACCTTGCTTTTCCATGAAATATTTCCACATTTCTTCACCGGATGTTTGCATAATTTCATTTGCATTTTCAAATTCGGCAACCATCCATGCATTTTCTTCTAATTCTTGATCCAATTGACCTTTGCTCCAACCTGAATAACCCAAAAAGAAACGAAATTCGTTCAGTTCAATGTGTTTTTCTTGGATGAATGTATAAAGTTGATTGAAATCACCACCAATATAGATACCATGACTGATGGCTAAACTTTCTTTAAGTTGATCTCCCAAAGTGTGAATGAAATACATGGTTTCGGTTTCAACGGGTCCGCCTAAACTCATTTGAATTTCTAAGGGAGGAAATGCATCATTCAATTGATTGAGTTTTATTTCAACCAAATTGTTTAATACAAACCCAAAACTTCCTTCGGAGGAGTGTTCACACAAATAAACAACTGATCGCTGAAAAAATTCGTCTGCTTGAAACGGATCAGAAATCAGAAGTCGACCTTTTTGTGGGATTAATTTATTTTCAAATTTGATGTCTAACACAAAGTCTAATTTTGAAATATATCTTTTTTACTTACCAATTGTTTTTTTCCATAAGAGTCCAATGTTTTCTTTCCTATTTTCTTTGGATTCCCAAGAATAATCAATTGAACGGGTTGTTTTTGAATGTTTTCTTGATAAAACTGAACCAATTGATCAAAACTCCAATCACTAAAGTAGGCTAATTTTGCTTTATTTGGATCTTCTGAAAATTCATATTTCTTAGCAATTTCCATGTAGTCAAAATAGTTTCTTGCACTCACTTTATCTGTTTTTGCATTCGAGATAAGTGAACTTCTGAGTGCATCTTCTCTTTCTTTTTTAATAGGCATGCTATCAATTAGTTGATACATTACTTTCAAGGCTTCAGGTGTTTTATCTGCTTGACAACCAACAAATCCGATAAACAAAGAAGATTCATTTAATTGCTTAGCTGGACGGTAATTGGCTGAAGTAGAATAAGCTAATGATCGGAATTCCCGAATTTCTTGGAAAACCAAGGACGACATATCGGCTCCGAAATATAAATTAAAAGCTTCAATATCGGATAGTTGGTTTGCTTTTAGAGCTGTTCCTGGTTTTACACACAAGAATAAGGATTGCAATGCTTTTTTGTCGGAAAGAAATACCACTTTGTTCTCGGTGATTGAATTTCTTTTACGAGCCTTTTCAATGTGACCTGGAAGGGTTGGTGGTATTTTTTCCAAAGTTGTCGCAAAAGCATTTTCAATCATTTTTCCTTTCTGAAGACCATAGTATTCAATTTCGACTTCTCGCGCAAATACATTTTTCCATGCTTTCAGATAATCGGTGGAAGTAAGTTTGTCCAAGTTTTCACTGCTAAGTTCTCGAAGAAATGTAGATTGATTTCCATACAGACTAAATTCTTGTAATGCCTCTAAAACCGTATTGTTGTCTTCTTGTTCCAGTTTGCGATTTCCTTTGACCTCATTGGCAACTGCTTTCACAAAGTCATCCGTAAATTCTAAATTTTCAATGAATTCCTTTGTTAGT
>CAYRMV010000108.1:0-11177 GCA_964425255.1 uncultured Flavobacteriales bacterium | reverse complement strand
TTTATTTACGCCCAACGTACCAACAAAATCTATTTGGAAAAGACACGACGATGGTCAATCCAAATCCATCAGTTCAAGTAAATTCGGGCTATTCACAGTGGAATGTAATCCAAAAAATTGCTTTTCGTCCGAATGAAAATTGGTTGTTCGATTACAGTTTGAATTATTCAGAAACATCCAATGCATTCCGCTACGATCGTTTAATCGTGAATGGAAACAATGGAAATTTAAGTTTTGGTGAATGGTATTATGGTCCACAAAGATGGATGATGAATCGTTTGGGCGCATCGTATTCAAAGAAAACAAAAGCATTTGATCAGATGCGCGTGGTACTAGCGATGCAAAATTATGAAGAAAGTCGTCATGACCGCCGATTCAATAATTTGAATTTACGCAACCAATACGAACGAGTTGATGCTTATTCTTTAAACATCGATTTCGATAAGAAAATCACCGATCGAATAAGCGTTTTTTACGGAGCGGAAGCTGTTTTGAATGAAATTGGCTCAAAGGCAAATCGAATCAATATCAAAACATTAGCTGAGCAACCTACGAATACACGCTATCCAGATGGATCTACCTGGGCAACGTATGGAGTTTATGGAAATGCGCGTTACCAAATCAACCAAAAATGGTCGGCAAGTGCTGGAATTCGATATACCCACTATTCTGTTCAGGCAACATTTGATACAACGCTATTTGCATTGCCATTCAATGAAGCAAAAAACAACAATGGTGCTTTAAACGGAAGTATTGGACTTGTCTATAATCCAAATGAAACGACTCAAATATATGCCAATGCCTCAACAGGTTTTAGAGCACCCAACATGGATGATATTGGGAAAGTATTCGAATCGGGCCCTGGATTACTCGTTGTTCCCAATGCAGATTTAAAACCCGAATATGCGTATAATGGAGAAGTTGGATTTGTTAAATCAATTCGAAACAAAGTGAAAGTAGATGGAGCTGTTTATTACACGTATTTACAAAATGCTTTGGCGAGAAGAAATTTTACCTACAATGGACAAGACAGTATACTTTTTGACGGTGAAATGAGTCAAGTTCAAGCAATTCAAAACATTACAAGTGCTTATGTTTATGGAGTTCAAGCTGGTGTAACATGGAACATTTGGAAAGGCTTGACTTTACGAAGTAATATTAGTTACCAAGTAGGCGAAGAAGAAAGTGCAGACAGTGCTCGTTTTTATCCAAAATCACACGTTGCTCCTATTTTCGGGCGTACAACTTTGAGTTATCAAATCAAAAAATGGCGCTTTGATGTGTATGCCAATTACAACGGAAAAGTGGACTACGACAAGATGCCATTAACAGAAATTCAAGATCCAACTGTTTATGCGAAAGATGCTGATGGAAAACCATTTACACCTGCATGGACTACATGGAATGCGAAAGTTGGATATTATCCAAGCAAACATGTTTCCCTTTTTGTAGGAGTTGAAAATCTAACCGATCAATTGTACCGTACTTTTGGATCAGGAATTTCAGCACCGGGAAGAAATTTTATTTTCACACTTAGAGGTAATTTTTAATCACATTCAAGTATTTAGACTCATTGTCTAGATTAACTCCGAAAAGATAAAAATCCATCGATATAAAAAGGATGTCCATTCATTTGCGACATCCTTTTGTTTTTTTTTTTCAAAAACTTATTCCGATGAAAGTAACATTTGTTACACGATACTACTTTCAAATAACTGAATTTTAGTTTTGAAAACCCCAAATGAAATCGAAAATGAGTACAAATAAAAATCATTATCAAATTGTTATTGTAGGAGGAGGAAATGCAGGAATTTCAGTTGCTGCTCAATTACTACTAAAAGACAAAAAATTAGACATTGCCCTGATTGATCCTGCAGATAAACATTATTATCAACCAGCTTGGACATTAGTTGGAGGAGGTGCATTTAAAATACAAGATACAGAACGTCCAGAGTCATCGGTTATTCCAAAAGGAACGACTTGGATTAAAGAAAAAGTACTTTCTTTTGATCCAGAAAACCACGGAGTTGAAACAGAAAAAACAGGCAAAATCACGTATGATTATTTGGTAGTAGCAGCTGGAATTCAATTGAATTGGCATTTAGTAAAAGGTTTGGCTGAAAATTTAGGAAAAAATGGTGTGACATCTAATTACAGTTTCAAAACGGCACCATATACTTTTGAGTTGATCAAAAATTTAAAGAAAGGAACAGCTATTTTTCACAATCCTGAAACACCTGTAAAATGTGGTGGTGCTCCTCACAAAATCATGTATTTAGCGGCTGATTATTTTCGTAAAAATGGCGTTCTGAACAACATGAATATCCAATACTGGAGTGGAGTTGGAAAACTATTTGCCGTTCCAAAATATGAAAAAACACTGCTTGAGGTTGTTAAAAAAGGGAATATTCAGTTGAATTTCAACCATAAATTGATTGAAATTGATGGCGAAAATAAGAAAGCTCTTTTTCAATCTATGGCGAATCCGGAAGAATCAACTTGGGTAAAATACGACATGATTCATGTTACACCACCTCAATCGGCACCCGATTTTATTCAGCAAAGTCCATTAGCAAATGCTGCAGGCTGGGTTGATGTAGATAAAGAAACGTTACAACACGTTCGCTATGCGAATATCTTTTCATTAGGTGATTCAGCTGGTTTGCCTATTTCTAAAACTGGAGCTGCGATTCGAAAACAAGCTCCCGTATTGGTTCAAAACATACTTGCCATGATTCAAAGTCAGAAACTGGAAGGAAAATATACTGGTTATACTTCTTGTCCTTTGGTAACTGGTTATGGGAAATTAGTTTTAGCAGAATTTGATTACAACAATAATCCAATGGAAACATTTCCGTTTGATCAAAGCAAAGAACGTTGGTCTATGTATCAATTGAAAAAACGAGTTCTTCCTTGGTTATACTGGAATAAAATCCTAACAGGTAAAGCGTAAAAGAAAAACCAAAAAAGAGACTTTGTAAAATCACAACAGTCTCTTTTATTTTACGCTTATTCTATTTCAATTGTACCAATTTTACTTTTCTGAAATTCGTCTTAGTCCAATTCGTTTTCGTTGAATATCAATTTCAATTACTTCTACTTCAACTTGTTCGTGTAAAGAAATGTATTGAGAAGGATCAGCAACATATCCGTTCGCTAAATTCGACTTGTGAATCAATCCATTCTCTTTTAGTCCAATATTTACAAAAGCGCCAAATGCGGTTACATTGGTAACTAATCCAGGGAGTTTCATCCCTATTTTCAAATCTTCTATAGAACGAATTGTGTCATCAAATTCCCATACTTCCACTTGTTTTCGAGGATCTCTACCAGGTTTTTGTAATTCCGAAATAATATCTTGAAAAGTAAAGGAATCAATAAAGGGAAAATCAGTTTGTTTTAAGGATTTAAGCAAGGATTCATTGCCAATTAGTTCTGAAAGGGTAAGACCTATTTGCTTTGCCATGCGATCAACTAGCGAATAGGATTCTGGATGAACAGATGTATTGTCTAAAGGATTTTCTCCTTCGCGAATCCGTAAAAATCCAGCTGCTTGCTCAAATGCTTTATCGCCCAATCTTTTTACTTTCCGAAGTGATTCTCGATTCGTAAATGCTCCATTTTCTTGGCGGTAAGCAACTATGTTTTCAGCCAATGAACTCCCCAAACCAGATACGTAACTCAGCAAATAAGGTGAAGCTGTGTTCAAATCCACTCCCACTTGGTTAACTGCAGAAACCACCACATCATCCAAAGCTTGTTTTAGCCAAGACTGATTTACTTCGTGTTGGTATTGCCCTACTCCTACTGATTTCGGGTCAATTTTAACTAATTCAGCCAAGGGATCCATCAATCTTCGTCCTATCGAAACAGAGCCACGAACGGTTACATCATAATCCGGAAATTCTTTTCGAGCAATTGGACTTGCAGAGTATATAGATGCACCATCTTCTCGAACAGAAAACACCTGTAATTCCCGATCAAAGCGTATGCGTTTTACTAATTGTTCTGTTTCTCTCCCAGCAGTCCCGTCTCCAATTGCTATCGCTTGAATTTGATACATTTGAACCAATTGAGAGAGTTTTGCCATAGCCTTATCTCGTTCATTTTGTGGTGGATGCGGAAAAATAGTTACGTTATTCAATAAATTCCCTTGCTCATCCAAACATACAACTTTACATCCAGTTCGAAAACCTGGGTCTATGGCTAAAACCCGTTTTGATCCCAAAGGTGGAGCTAACAAAAGTTGTCGCAAATTCTTGGAAAACACTTGAATTGCTTCTTTATCCGCTTTGTCTTTTGCCTCTTGAATAATTTCATTTTCGAGAGAAGGACAAAGCAATCGGGTGTAGGCATCTTTACAAACGTCAGCTACAATTTGACCACAAGAATCATTGGATTTCACGAAAAATCGCTCCATCAGTTCAATTGCTTCTTCCTTTTCGGGTTGAACTTTGATACTCAAAAAACCTTCTCGTTCACCACGATACAAAGCCAAAAAACGATGAGATGGAACTTTATACAAAGGCTCAGAAAAATCAAAATAATCGGCATATTTTTCCGCTTCTTCTTTTTTTCCTTTCATGATTTTAGAAACAGCTGTTGACTTGCGTTGAAACAAATGACGCAATTTTGCTCTAAATACCGCATTTTCATTCATGTATTCTGCAATAATGTCTTTCGCACCATCCAAGGCTTGATCTTCATCGTTCACATCTCCTTTTACAAATCGTTCAGCCATTTGATTGGGATCTCCACCTCGTTGCGACATAATCATTTTTGCCAAAGGTTCTAATCCTAATTTTTTGGCTTTTTCTCCACGAGTCAATCTTTTTTGCTTGTAAGGAAGGTACAAATCTTCTAAAACAGTCGAGTCAAAACACGTTTCAATTTTTGTTTTTAATTCAGGTGTTAATTTATTTTGTTCTTCAATCGCAGAGAGAATTGTTTGTTGTCTTGCTACTAAATCATCGTATTTTTTCGCCATATCGCGAATTTGACCGATTTGCAATTCATCCAAGCCTCCAGTTGCTTCTTTTCGATACCTTGAAATAAACGGAATTGTTGCTCCTTCCTCCAATAAATTGAGTGTTGAAACAATTGATTTATCGGTAATTCCAGTGTTGGAATGAATGAAATGTGTTTTTTGCATACATCAAATTTTAGCGGTCTAAAGCTACTTAAATTTTACACTTTTTAGGTCAAAAAATGGAAGAAAACAAGACGTTATAATTGTTAACGAATGTTTAAATATTTTTCATTCAGACACTTGAGTGCTATCTTTGATCATCATCAAAAGAAAACATATGCGAATAGTTGGGATTTTGGGAATTATTTTATTGACGAGTTTAACGCTTAAATCGGATTTTGAACAGACTGGGAGGGCAAGTTATTACGCCAATAAATTTCATGGAAGAAGAACATCTTCCGGAGAGGTTTTCAATCAAAATTTAATGACTGCAGCTCACAAAACACTTCCTTTTGGAACCTTAGTGGAAGTGAAAAACATCGCCAATGATTCGATCGTGGTGGTAAAAGTGAATGATCGACTTTCCAAATCTTCTCCAAGTATCATCGATTTATCTTTGAAAGCAGCTCAAAAACTTAATTTTGTCCGAAATGGGCATGCAAAAGTCCAGCTAAAATCCCTTCAGTAATCGATTTCATTTCTTGTAAATTCAATAAACAGCAGAGTTTTTGTACATTTGTTTTCTTTTAAACATGTAGCAAGAATGCTGTCTCAACTCAAAGTAATTGATGCTTCAACCGTACTAGCAGGTCCATCTGTAGGAATGTTTTTTGCTGAATTAGGTGCAAATGTAATTAAAGTTGAAAACCCACAAATTCCGGATGTTACCCGTTCATGGAAATTGGAAAATGAAGATAAAAACTCCGCTATTTCTGCTTATTTTTCCAGTATCAACTACAAAAAATCATATCGTAAACTCGATTTAAAATTTGAAAAGGATTACTGTGCTTTTTTGGAATTGATTTCAGATGCAGATATTCTCTTAACGAATTTTAAAAAAGGCGATGCAGAGAAATTTCAGTTAACCGATACTATTTTAGTTAAGCAAAATCCCCGACTCATTCATGGAAAAATATCTGGATTTGGACTTGAATCGGATCGAGTTGCCTTTGATTTAATTCTTCAAGCAGAAACAGGTTACATGTCCATGAATGGAACTCCAGAAAGTGGTCCTGTAAAAATGCCAGTTGCTTTGATCGATGTTTTGGCGGCTCATCATTTAAAAGAAGGAATCTTAGCTGCTCTTTTTGAGCGAACTTTTACAAACAAAGGAAAAATGATTTCCGTTTCTTTGTATGATGCTGCTGTAAGTAGTTTAATGAATCAGGCTTCTGGCTATTTGATGGAAAATGCAATTCCAAAAAGATTGGGAAGTTTACATCCAACCATTGCTCCCTATGGTGAAATTTTCACTACAATGGATCAAGCTCAAATCACTTTTGCTATCGGGAGTGATGCACATTTTCTTCGTTTTTGTAATTATTTAGGTTTGGAAGATCTGCCTGATGACGAACGTTTTATTTCCAATCAACAACGCGTGATTCACCGAAAAGCACTTGCTGAGTTGATTCAAAAGAGAGTTGAAATTTTGGATTCAGAAGCCATTTTACAATGGATGCACAAACACTTTGTTCCTTGTGGAAAAATTCGGAAATTGGATGAAGTATTCAACGATACCAATGCGCAAAAATTAATTCGAATTGAACAGATGGAAGGGATTGAAACAAAACGAGTTAGTTCAATTGCATTTCAAACGAAAGAACTATGATTGAAATTCGAACTCCCCATTCAGAACAAGAATGGGCTCAATATTATGATTTACGTTTTCGAATTCTGCGCGAACCTTTAGGCAAACCAAGAGGAAGTGAGCGAAATGATGGGGATGCAACAGGTCAACATTTTGCTTTGTTTGAAAACACACAAATTATAGCAATCGCTCGATTAGATCTACTTTCAGACAAAGAAGCGCAAGTTCGATTTGTGGCAGTTGAAACCAATTTGCAAGGCAAAGGACTTGGAAAGAAAATCATGCAAGCAGTTGAACAAGCTTGTCAAGAACAACAAATTGAGCGACTTGTCTTGCATGCTCGGGATTACGCTGTCTTGTTTTATCAGCAATTGGGGTATACTTTACTTGGCCCTTCTTATAAATTGTTTGAGGTGTTGCAACATTTCGAAATGGAAAAGCGATTTTAGTTGTTTATTTTACATTCCTTTTTGAGACGATAAAAAAGGATGTTTGAACCTCATTTCCAGATTCATCCATCGCTTTAATTTGATGTTTTCCTTCAGAAACAGAAACAGAAAGTTGGTGAACTCCAGTTGTTTCACCTAAATAGCGTTCATCTAAATGCCAAAACACTTTCCCATCACTCCGTCTGTTTTGGACTTCAAAAACCATTTTACTTTGTTCACCATATTGATTTCGAGGAAGAAATAAATGTGCATTTGGTTTTGGGTGAATTAATAACAACGGATTTGACTCACTTTTCATGCATTCGGGATGCAAAGGTGGAACTTCTTGAAAAGTAGGATGTTTTTGCTTGTAAATCTGTGCAACCGATATAGGCAAGACAAAATAAGTGGATGCTTGCATATCGTAAATGGATGCACATGTTTGTTTTAATCGGTATTTTTTATCTTTCGACACAAAAATGGTTTGGTGATACGGACATTCACCTTGTTTCCAAGTTCTTTTAGGTACGGATAAGTTAGTCACATTTTCGCACAAATGATTCGCTGGAAACCCACTTTCATAACATACCGTTTGCGAAGTATATTCGTTACTCGGTTTTGAAAACCAATCGGTAGATTTTGGGAAAAGTTGAAATAAATCAAACATCAAAGGTGCAGCAATTTGAGTACCTGTTAATCCAGGTCTCCCCTCTCCGCTTGCATTTCCAACCCAAACAGATATGATATATTCTTTTGTCCAACCGATCGACCAAGCATCTCGAAAACCAAAACTAGTTCCTGTTTTCCAGGCAATTTTTTGGGAAGATTGAAACTGTTTCCATTGATTCTCTTCATTGGGTCTGTTCACTTCAATTAATGCTTGATTCATTTCAAACAATGCAGCATCACTTAGCGGAATGGGTTGCCTACTAACTTGCATTTCTTGGGCAAGATATCCCTGTTTTTTTTCGGTAATTCCAGCTGATTGTTGTGCTAATAACAAATACATTTGGTGCAATTCATTTAACTTGGTTTCAGCTCCACCTAAAATCAAAGTCAAGCCATAATGCCGAGCTGGTTTTCGCATTGTTTTTATTCCTAATTTGCGTAATAAATCCAAAAATTTTGGTTGACCATATTGATTCAACAAGTGAACCATCGGCACATTCAAACTTCGAGAAAGTGCTTGATCAGCGGGAATAAGTCCTTCAAAATTACCCGAAAAATTTTTAGGCGAATACGATCCAAATTGAGATGGGATATCAGGTAAAACTTGTTTGGGTAGAATCATTCCATCATCGATAGACGCTGCAAATAATATCGGTTTTAAAATACTTCCAGAACTTCTTGGAGCATTGGAACAATCTACTTGTGAATCAAATTCTTTCGTGGCATGATTGGTATTTCCGATGTAAACAAGTGTTTTTCCTGTTTTTACCGATGAAATCAAAACGGCTGCATGATGAATTCCTTTTTCCTCCCAGTTCCGCGCATGCAATTCAACCAAACGTTCAGCTAAAAATTGTTTTTCCTTTTCGAGCGTACAAATTATTCGTTGTCCTTTTTTACCCTTTTTCAATTCATTTATTAAAAGAGCTTGAGCCAATTTGGGGAAAGGATTCGATTTTTGTGGTAAAACCTCCAGTTGAGCCAGTTCCGATTCGTCTGATTTAATCCAATTTTGTTTTTGCAAATGCTTTAAAAGGCGATTCCGTTTTAGTCGTAATTTGTGCTGATTTTTACCTGGAAAAATCAATCCTGGGGAATTTGGAAGTACCGACAACATAGCACTTTCAGCCCAACTTAATTCCTTTGCTTGTCGACCAAAATACCGCCATGAAGCCGCTTCAACACCCACAATATTTCCACCATAAGGCGCATGATTCAAATACATATTGAGTATTTCATCTTTCGAATACCGGAGTTCTAACTGAAGCGCACGAAAAATCTCCGTTGCTTTTTCCCAATAGGTTCTTGGAGGATTTTTTCTACTTAAGCGAACCACTTGCATACTAATTGTACTCCCACCGCTTGCCACTCTCCCACTTTGGACATTATCCCAAAAAGCGCGAGCAATTCCTCGAATAGAAACACCGATATGTTGGTAAAATGTTCGGTCTTCAAATTCGATTAAGCAACGTTTCACTTTAGGAGAAATTTCTTTGGTAGATGCAAATCGCCATTGTCCATCATCCGCTAATTGAGCAGCTAGAATTGTCCCTTTTTCATTCACTAAAATCGTTGAATTAGGTACATCAAATAAATGCGTTGGCATGCAAGTAACAAACCAGCTCAAAAAATAAATGATTACAATGGATTTTCCATTCCAGATCATAAATGATTTACGAATCTCCTTAGACTTCATGCTTCTCTCTTTGTAAAACGAATCTACTGGAAGATTTTATTACTCGAATGCAGCTTTTATTATTCGAAGTGAAATGTTGATTATCCGCATAAAAAAAGAGTATCTCGATTTCTCGGATACCCTTTTGAAGATTTTATTTATTTGATTAATTAGAAGCCAAAGCAACAAACTCGTCGTAGCTAACTTCTTTATCTTTCAATTTAACTGTATTTTTGAAATACTGAGTCAATTTTGTTTCAGCAAGCATATCATAAACGCGAGCAGATTCCTCTTTGTTTTGTAATACTTGGATTGCAGATGCTGTCAATTCTTTGTCTTCCGGAGCTGGAATTCCATATTGCGCATATTGGTTCACCAACAAGCCCTTTGTGAATTCAATTACTTCAGCTTGTTCCACTTTTAAGTCATTTGCTTTGAAGATATGACCTTGAATCAACTGCCATTTCATTCCTTTTTCGTATCCATCAAATTGCTCTTCGATTTCAGCCATCGTAATTGGCTTTTCGTTAGACATTTGAATCCAACGCTTTAAGAAATCGCTTGGTAAAGGAACACTTGTTTTCTCCATCAAGTTTTCATAAACAGAACGAGTCAACAAACGATCTGAGTCATTGGCAAACATTTGTTCTAAATCTGCTTTGATGCGTGCTTTCAACTCTTCTTCAGAAGAAATCGCACCTTCACCAAACAGTCGATCAAACAATTCTTGGTTCATTTCTGCCAATTCCATGTGACGGATTTCATTGATTTTCAATTCAAATTTATCCGAAATAGTTGCCAATTGATCTTCATTGATTCCTAGCATTGCTGCAGTATCTTTTCCACCTCTAGAAACATGAGCAGGATTAACGACAACAGAGTCACCTGTTTTCTTTCCTTTCAATGCTTTTTTCGCTGCTTTATCTTCAACAAATTCCATTGAAATCGTTGAAGAATGCATGATACCACCTTCTTTGATTGTTTCGTCTTCGTTTAATTCAACGAATTGAGCCAACACCATGTCAGTATCACCTACTTTTTCTGAAGAAACCAATTTCCCATAACGACGACGTAAATCATCTAATTGTTTTGTGATTAATTCTTCATCCACTTTTACTTTAACATAGTCAAATTTTTCTTTGTCTAAAGAAATGTTAATCGCTGGAGAAAGACCGATTTCGTATGTAAATTCAAAGTCGCTTGGATTATTAAAATCACCTTTAACTTCTACGTCCTCTTTTGGAATTGGATTTCCTAAAATCTCAATTTTGTTTTCATTGACATAATTGTACAAAGAATCTGAAACGATTTTATTCAATTCGTCAGCCAAAACTCCTTTTCCATATTGTTTTTGGATCAAGCCCATCGGAACTTTTCCAGGTCTAAATCCAGGGATTTTAGCTTGTTTACGATATTTCTCTAACGCATTAGCAACCTTAGCTTGGTAGTCAGCTGGAGAAATTTGTACTGTTAAAAGTGCGCTTTGCGCATCTACGTCTTGACGAATTACATTCATTTCAACAAATTTTGTTTTTTTACTATAAACAAAAAATGGCATAAGTTATCTTACACCATTTTCTTTCCGTGCGGATGGAGGGACTCGAACCCGCACACCTCTCGGCACTAGAT
>CAYRMV010000107.1:0-11183 GCA_964425255.1 uncultured Flavobacteriales bacterium | reverse complement strand
GGACCATACAAAGGTGGTTTGCGTTTTCATCCTTCTGTGAATTTATCTATTTTGAAATTCTTAGGATTTGAACAAATTTTCAAGAATTCATTGACAACTCTTCCAATGGGTGGAGGAAAAGGTGGTTCTGATTTTGATCCAAAAGGTAAGTCAGACAACGAAGTAATGAAATTTTGTCAATCTTTCATGACTGAATTATCTCGCCACATTGGTGCTGATACAGATGTTCCTGCGGGTGACATCGGTGTGGGTGGTCGTGAAATTGGCTATATGTTCGGTCAATACAAACGTATTCGTAATGAGTTTACAGGTGTTTTAACTGGTAAAGCACGCAACTGGGGAGGTTCATTGATTCGTCCAGAAGCAACTGGTTACGGAACAGTTTATTTCGCGAAAGAAATGTTGGCAACGAAAAACGATACCTTCGAAGGAAAAACAGTAGCTGTTTCTGGTTCTGGAAACGTGGCTCAGTTTGCTTGTGAAAAAGCAACGCAATTGGGTGCAAAAGTGGTTACTCTTTCTGATTCTTCTGGTTACATTTATGATGCAACAGGTATCGATGCTGAAAAATTAGCATTCGTAATGGAGTTGAAAAATGTAAAACGCGGTCGTATTCAAGAATATGTAACGAAATATCCTTCTGCTCAATTCATCGCTGGAAAACGTCCTTGGGAAGTAAAAGCTGACATCGCTTTACCTTGTGCTACGCAAAACGAATTGAACGGTGAAGAAGCAAAAGCATTGATTGCTAACGGTGTAATGTGTGTTGCTGAAGGCGCTAACATGCCGTCAACTCCAGAAGCAATTGAAGCATTCCAACAAGCAGGTGTTTTGTTTGCTCCAGGAAAAGCGTCAAATGCAGGTGGTGTAGCAACTTCTGGTTTAGAAATGTCTCAAAACTCATTGCGTTTGTCATGGACAGCAGAGGAAGTGGACGCTAAATTACACGGAATCATGGTTTCGATTCATGAAGCTTGTGTGAAATACGGTACACGACCAGACGGATCTGTTGATTATGTGAAAGGAGCGAATATCGCTGGTTTTGTGAAAGTTGCTGATGCAATGATTGATCAAGGTTTGGTGTAATATTCTTCAAAATAAGCAAAGCCGATTCCGCTGGGAGTCGGTTTTTTTTTGTGTTTGATTTTCATTTGCGCAAAATACTGTTAAGATTTCAAACAAAACCGAATCCTTTGATTCCAATTTCTACAAATTCCTTTAGCTTTGCACCACGAAAAAAAATGTCATGGAAACATTAGCTAAACGTTTGATTCAATTTGATCGAACAGGATTTGAAGATACTGAGTTACTCTCCATTTATAAAGCCATACTCAAACCTCGTTTGATTGAGGAAAAAATGTTGATTCTTTTACGACAAGGAAAAATCTCTAAATGGTTCTCTGGTTGGGGACAAGAAGGAATTTCTGTTGGGGCAGCTTTGGCGATGAATCCCGAAGAGTTTTTATTGCCCATGCACCGAAATTTGGGGATTTTCACAGCAAGAGAAATTCCATTAAATCGTTTGTTTGCTCAGTTTCAAGGAAAAATGTCGGGTTTCACAAAAGGCCGTGATCGTTCGTTTCACTTTGGATCGAAAGAACATAAAATTGTTGGAATGATTTCGCATTTAGGTCCACAGTTGGCCATTGCAGATGGAATCGCGTTGGCGGGGAAATTGAAAGGCGAAGAAAAAGCGACAATTGTTTTTACTGGAGATGGTGGTGCAAGCGAAGGCGATTTTCATGAAGCTTTGAATGTTGCTGCTGTTTGGGATTTACCCGTAATTTTTGCAATCGAAAACAATGCTTGGGGTTTATCTACGCCGAGCAACGAACAATTCCGCTGCAAGCAGTTTATCGACAAAGGAATTGGCTATGGAATGGATGCCTTTCAGGTGGATGGAAATAATATTTTAGATGTTATTTCAACGATCCGAAAAATTGCGGCTTCCATTCGCCAAAAACCGAGACCATTTTTATTGGAATGCATGACTTTCCGTATGCGAGGTCACGAAGAGGCTTCCGGGACAAAATATTATCCTGAAGGAATTCAAGATGAATGGTCGAAAAAAGATCCGGTTGTCAACTATGAACTTTTCTTGCGAGAAATCGGTTTGTTGACAGATGAAATGGTGGAAAATTACCGTGCTGAAATTAAAAATGAAATCCAACAAGGGTTAGATATTGCTTTTGCTGAAGAAAAAATTTCGGTAGATACACAACGTGAATTCACGGATTTATTTGCTCCTTTTGAACAAGTTGTTATAGATCCAGCGACTTCTTCGAAATCAGAAAAGCGCTTTATTGATGCCATTTCGGATGGTTTGCGTCAATCCATGGAAAAATATCCTGATTTGGTGATCATGGGTCAAGATGTTGCTGAATATGGGGGTGTTTTCAAAATCACAGAAGGATTTGTAGAACAATTTGGCAAAGACCGTGTTCGCAATACACCGCTGTGTGAATCAGCAATTGTTGGAACGGGGTTAGGTTTGTCTATTCGTGGAATGAAGGCTGTTGTTGAAATGCAATTTGCTGATTTTGTAACGTGTGGATTTAATCAAATTGTGAATAATCTGGCAAAGATTCACTGGCGATGGGGACAAAATGCGGATGTTGTTGTGAGAATGCCAACTGGTGCTGGAGCTGCCGCAGGTCCATTCCATAGTCAAAGCAACGAAGCTTGGTTTTTCCATACTCCTGGTTTGAAAATTGTTTATCCGGCTTTCCCCGGAGATGCAAAAGGCCTTCTTGCTGCGGCGATCGAAGATCCAAATCCAGTAATGTTTTTTGAGCATAAATTCTTGTATCGTTCTGTCCGAGAAGATATTTCAGATGATTATTACACCTTGGAAATTGGAAAAGCCCGAACAGTGAAAGAAGGTTCTGACATCTCTGTCATTACGTATGGATTAGGAGTTCATTGGGCTTTGGAAGCTGCGGATAAATATCCAACTATTTCGATGGATATCATAGACCTTCGTTCATTAGCGCCATTGGATACCGAAGCAATTTATCATTCCGTTCGTAAAACAGGTAAAGTGATCGTTCTTCACGAAGATTGTTTGACAGGCGGAATAGGCGGTGAATTAGTAGCATTAATCAACGAAAATTGTTTCAATGATTTGGATGCTCCTGTGAAACGAGTTGGATCGTTGGACACTCCCGTTCCGTTTGCTGCCAATTTAGAAGATAACTTTTTACCAAAAACACGCTTTTTTGAAACATTGGTTTCTTTGGACGCATATTAAAGAAATACATTAAAGAAATACATTTTACGTATTTGAGCCGTTTCGATTTCTTTTGGAACGGCTTCTTTTTTTAACCAATTATTCTTATTTGTTGTAAAATTAAATGATTTGAGTAAAATACCTTTTTTGTGGTATTGCATCCCCTTCTCAACTGAGCTACTTTTGCCTTGTTTAAAATAAATCTAAATAAAAATGAATAAACTGGTTTACGCTGCTTTGGCTTCAACACTTGTTTTTGCTTCATGTAAAAAAGAAGGATGTACGGATGAAAATGCTCTGAATTACAATGATAAAGCGAAAAAAGACGATGGTTCTTGTACATACGAATCCAACACGTATTCCATTCCAACAACGTACGTTTTTAACGATGAAAACGGAAATTCGACGGTAAGTTATGCTGGTCAAACAGAGCGATTAAATCACTTGCGCGAGATGGTTGTTTACATGAAAACGGCAACTGGAGCGACTATTTCAGCACAACAATTGAAAGACATGTTTTCAAACACAAACGGAAATGGAAACGGTGCTTTTTCGTTCACTTCAACGAAACAATTGAAAGATAAATGTTTCGCCTTGGATCAATCTAAGTTTGAAGATTACATGGATTCCATGGCGGTAAGCAGCCTATCGTTTGCAAATGCAGCAAGCAATGGTCAAGCAGGAAAATTGACAACAACGGATAATAAATCATACATTTTCAACCGAAATGGTGTGGAATACCTTCAATTGATTGAAAAAGGATTGATGGGAGCAGTTTTCATGAACCAAGCATTGAATGTATATTTTTCGGAATCGAAAATGAATGTGGACAATGCTACTAACGTTTCTGGAACGAACTACACTGCTATGGAACATCATTGGGATGAAGCGTTTGGTTACTTTGGTGTAGAGCCGAATTTTCCAACAGTTGTTCCTGCTGATTTTTGGGGGAAATATGCCAATACTGTGAACGGTACTCTTGGTGCAAATGCAACCATGATGAATAACTTTTTGAAAGGTCGTGCTGCGATTGTAAACAACAAAACAGCGGATCGCGATGCAGCCATTGTTGAAATCAGAACAATGTGGGAGAAAATTTCAGCTCAGAATGCAATGAATTATTTGGATCAAGCGGTTTCTAGCTTCGGTGGAGATCAAGCAAAATTCTTGCATGTTGTATCGGAAGCGTATGCTTTTACTTTGTGTTTGCGCTATGCGCCTTTGGAGACTCGTAAATTTTCGAATGCAGAAGTAGATGCTATTTTAGCCAAGTTTGGAACCAATTTCTGGAACTTGTCATTAGCAAAATTAAACGAAATTAAAAGTGATTTAGATGCGAAATTCTAAGTTAAATATAATTGGAAAAGCAGTGCTGATTGGTACTGCTTTTTTGGGTTTTACCCTAAGCGCTTGTAAAAAAAACAAAGGAGGTGAAGAGGAAGTTGATTTTTCCAAAAAAGAATTGATGGAAAATTGGGCAGATAATTGGATTGCCCCAGCATACTCGGATGTAGATCAAAAAGTAGGAAGTCTACAAACTTCTTTTCAAACTTTTTTGACCTCAGAAAGCACATCTGATTTTGAAGCAGTGAAAAATGCGTGGAAAGAAGCCTTTTTGACTTTTCAACGAATCAAATTGATTGATTTTGGACCTGCAATGAATGTCGGTTATCAAGGTGCGTTGGGAACTTTTCCTGTAGATACAGCACAGATTGAGAGCAATATTTCAGCAGGGACGTATGATTTGAACACTTTTTCAAACATTGGAGCAGTTGGTTTTGCTGCTTTGGATTATTTGTTGTTTCGATCCAATGCGCAAGCAGATCTTTTGGCTTCGAATGTAAGAAAACAATATGTTTCGGATGTGATTTCCAAAATGAAGTCGGAAACCTATTCGGTTGCTCAAAATTGGGCTGCGTATCGTGAAACATTTATAAGTGGAACAGGAACAAGTTCTACAGATGATTTTTCAGAATTAATCAATGCATTTTGCAAGGATTTTGAATTAATCAAACATGGAAAAGTCGGAATACCGATTGGGAAACAAAGCTTAGGAATTCCAAGACCAGAATATTTGGAAGCGCGATATGCTAAGTTTGGAAAAGAATCGATTGTCAAAAACTTGGAAGCGCTTCGTGACTTGTATATGGGAAAATCCCTAACAGGAACCGATGGAAAAGGATTGGATGATTACCTCATTGCTTTGGATAAAGGTGATTTGAATACAACCATCCAAACTCGTTTTTCTACCTTGATTTCGCAAGCGACAAATTGGAATTCAGACATTGAAAATTTAATGAACTCGGATGTCAATCAATTGGACGTGTTTTACAATTACATCACTTCGTCTGTTGTGTATTTGAAAACGGATATGACTTCCTCTTTAGGAATCTTAATTACGTATCAAGACAACGACGGTGACTAAAATACCATGATCGAACGAATTCGATATCAATTCAATGAACAAGTAAGCAATGCTCCGTTGGTGGTTTTTCGTATCATCTTCGGAGCGTTGATGCTTTTTGGTGCTTTGCGCGTCCTGTTAAAAGGATGGGTCGAAACCTTGTACATTCAACCCGGTTTTCACTTTACCTATTTGGGTTTTGATTGGGTTAAACCTTTGCCTGGAGATTGGATGTATATTCCGTTTATCTTGATGGTATTGGGAAGTCTCGGAATTTTGTTGGGATTTTTTTATCGCTATTCAGCAAGCTTGTTTTTTTTGTGTTTTACGTATGTTGAGTTGATCGACAAAACGTATTACCTCAATCACTATTATTTTGTGAGTTTGGTTGCTTTTTGGATGATTTTTTTGCCAGCGAATCGTCGGTTTTCTTTGGATATTCTTCGAAAACCAGAAATAAGCACTCGAACCACACGTAAAGCATCTATTTCAATCATCCAATTTCAATTGGGAATCGTGTATTTTTTTGCCGGAATAGCCAAATTGGAATCTGATTGGTTATTAAATGCGCAGCCTTTACATATTTGGTTGCAAGGACATCGCGATCTTCCGCTAGTTGGACAGTTCTTTGCACAAAAATGGACCGCATTTGCTTTTTCATGGTTTGGTTGTATCTATGATTTGACCATTCCTTTCTTCTTACTTCTACGAAAAACCCGACCATTTGCTTATGTTTTCGTTGTTGGATTTCACTTGATTACATGGTTGTTGTTTCCAATTGGCGTTTTTCCATGGGTGATGATTTTCTCCACGTTGATTTTCTTTTCAGCTAGTTTTCATGAAAAAATTCTTGGCTTTTTGGAGCAGAAATTACCACGATGGAGTCAAAATCCTCAGACGAACCAAGTGAAAAAGATTCCATTTTTTGTAAAAACAGGTTTAATTGTTTACATTCTTGTTCAATTGCTTTTGCCCTTTCGCTATGCACTTTATCCTACTTCCGTTTTTTGGACCGAAGAAGGATTTCGTTTTTCGTGGCGTGTGATGTTGATGCACAAGGAAGGAACAGCTATTTTTTATGTACGTGATCGAAAAACGGGGGGAGAAATTGAGATCAATAACCAACAATTTTTGACAGATTCTCAAATTGACCAAATGGCAACACAACCCGATTTTATCGTACAATTTGCGCACCATTTGCAGGATGTTTATTCCGATACGACCTTGGTTTATGGACAACAAAAAGTGCATTTAACCAATCCTTCTGTACATGCGGCTGTTTTTGTGAGTCTAAATGGACGAGAAAGCCGTAAATTTGTCGATAAAAAACACGATTTAACACAAATAGAATACAATTTAGCACCTCGAACATGGATAGAGCAATTTTGATTTGGTTGATAAGTTTGATTTCATTTTCATCGCTTGCTCAGTCTGTTACAGGAAAAGTGGTAGATGAGGCTGGAATTCCTATTCTCAAAGTCAATGTTTCTTCGATTGAACGAAAGGTGCAGACCGATAAAAATGGAATTTTCTCCTTAATTGGCGATTTAGATACATTAACTTTTGAGCATCCCTCGTTTGAATTGTTAAAAGTAAAGGTTACAACAACTGATTTAGGTGAAATTCGATTGAAACGTAAAACAACGGATTTCGAAGAAATTAAAATCATTCAAAAACGACTGAATAATTTCGATGTGGGATATTTACCGCCTGTTCGTGGTGTTCAGATTGCCACAGGAACGAGTTCGATTATTCAAACAGAATCACAAAGTGGCGCCAAGTCAACGGGAAATCCTAGAGAAATGTTTGCCAAAATTCCCGGCTTGAATATTTGGGAAAGCGATGGAGCAGGAATTCAAATTGGAGTAGGAGGGCGCGGACTTTCTCCCAACCGAGCAGCGAATTTCAACACGAGACAAAATGGCTACGATATTAGCGCCGATGCGTTGGGATATCCTGAAAGTTATTACACACCGCCGTTGGAAGCTTTGTCGTCGATTGAAATTATTCGTGGTTCGGCTTCTTTGCAGTACGGAACTCAATTCGGTGGATTGATGAATTTTGTTATCAAAGATCCTGTTAAAACGACACCGTTGGAATTTACTTCTCGTAGTACAGTTGGCAGTTTTGGTTATTTAGCGACATTCAATCGAATTTCGGGAAGCCGAAAAAGATGGCAATACCAAGTGTATCACCAAGTAAAAAAAGGCGATGGTTACCGAAAAAACAGTCAGTTTGAGCAACACCAAGTTTTTGCACAATTGGGTTATTACTTGACAGAAAATACGCTGATTCGACTGGAATATACTGGAATGCATTACGACGCGCAGCAGCCAGGAGGTTTGACAGATGGTTTGTACAAATTAAATCCGATTCAGAGTGTGCGAGATCGAAATTGGTTTCGGGTGAATTGGAATATGCTTGCTTTGCATTTTACACATGATTTCTCCAATCGAGCAACATTCAATGTTCGTGCATTTGGAATGTCTTCCAACCGATATTCGTTGGGTTTTTTGGGTAAAATCAACCAAGTTGACCCAGGAGGAAACCGCGAAATGATTGCCGGCGATTTTCTAAATGGCGGAATCGAAGCACGCTATTTGAAACGTTATTCGTGGAAAGTGAAATCGAAAGTAGAACGCAAACCAATGCAAGGAGCCTTTTTGGTTGGTGGACGTTTTTATCAAGGTGAAACTCAATCGAAGCAAGGACTTGCACCAACAGGTGACGATGCCGAATTTCGTTTTTTGAATGAGTCCAATTTGGAATATTCTTCTTTTCAATTTCCGTCAAGAAATTTGGCTTTTTTTGTCGAAAACATATTGTTTATTTCCTCAAAATTCACGTTTAATGCGGGTGCTCGCTTGGAATACATTCAAAGTTCTGCCGAAGGATTTTATAAACGCTATGCCATTCATCCGTTGAATTTTGATACCTTAGGAATTTACAAAATGGAGGATGCGAACACCTTGAATCGAACGGTTCCATTGGCAGGAATTGGCGGTTCGTATAAGGTTTCCCGCTTTACCAATTTGTATGCGAATTACTGCATGAATTATCGTGCAGTGAATTTCAATGATATTCGGGTAACCAACCCAAATGTAATCGTCGATACGTTGATGCGAGACGAGTATGGCTCCACAACGGAAGTTGGATTTCGCGGTTTAGTGAAACCCTATTGGTATGTCGATATTGCCTTTTTCTATTTGTTTTACGGGGATAAAATTGGTTTGGCACCCGAGCCAAATGGAATCAATAAAATCAGAACAAACATTGGCGATGCACGCAATTATGGCGTTGAATTGTTTACCGAAATCGATTGGTTCAAATTATATTCAGATTCTGCCCGAAATTCCTTAACTACTTTTGTCAATTTTTCTTATATCCAATCGGAGTATATTCGCTCCAAGGAATCAAATTACCTTGGCAAACAAGTTGAATATGTGAGTCCAATCATGCTTCGTGTCGGCTTGAAATACCAATGGAAAGGTCTTACAGCACAAGTTCAGTATTCGTATAACCAACAACAATTTTCCGATGCATCGAATGCAATCTCACCGAGTGGTGATGCGGTCATTGGTTTGATTCCTGCCTACGACGTGATGGATCTCTCTGTTCGCTATGCTTTCAAAAAATGGATTCAGCTCGAAACAGGCGTCAACAATGTATTGAATGAAACCTATTTTACTCGCCGTGCAACCGCTTATCCAGGACCTGGTATTTTGCCTTCGGATGGTAGAAGTTTTTATGTAACAGTGCAATTTCAATTTCGGGTGAAGAATAAGAAGTAGTTGAGACGCGATTAATCGCACCTCAACTGCGTTTTGTTTAAGTGTTATGTATATGACGAAAACCTATTTTTTGCTGGAAAGTTAGTGTTTAAGCCGAGCTAAAGGTTTTTTAACCGTTACACAACTGTGTTGGTGGGACAGAATGAGAAACAGAAACGGAGCGAGGAGTTAATGAAAACATCGTTTTTTCATCGAAAAGCCAGTGTTTGTGAGGGCATAGCGGTTGCTTATCCGTTACGAAACGGTTTGATAAAACAGAGGACGAACGAAGAGAAAATTCGAATATAAAAGTAATTTCGATGGTAGAAGTTGAGGCGCGATTAATCGCGCCTCAACTTCTTGATGATCAGCCCTCCGTTAGGGATTGAAACGGTTTTTGATTTAGATAAAATAAGACCGGTTGAATCAACCATTCAATCAACACATTACACCGATCAGTCAAAATCAATTTTAATTGAAGATTATTTGCTTATTTTGATTGCTTTAAACGCTGTAAAAGTGACTTATGAAATCTAATAACAACTCAACATACTTGGCAAAACGAAAATTAAAAGAAAATATAAATACCGATCTGCTTGGTGAAGAGCAAAATCAAAACCTTGTGCAGGAGAAAAGTTATGCAAATCAGCTATACGAGCGAATCATCCGCAAACAAGAAGATGAGATTTCTTTTTTGAAAGGTTTAATTAATATGTTACAGCGATGAAGAAATCATTCCTTTTATACGTTTTATTACATCTTTCTTGGTCTTTCTCTCAAATAACCTTTTATCAGGATATTTGTAAATGTGGCGTTACTGGAGCTGGATACTCATTTGCTTTAAGTACTGGTAACAATATTGGTGTATTCGAAATTCATATTGAGCCAAACAGCACTATTAAAAAAGCATTTCTTTTTTCCCATAGATTTGGATTAGCCGATCCGATAACCATTCAACTAAACAATAATAATTTCACATTTAATGAAGAAAATAGAGTCAGTTCAATTTTTTTAGCAGCAGGTAATTTTTTTGCCAAAGAACAATCTGTTCATGTAGTTGATGCAACCAATTTCATTGATCCAAATGAACAACAATATACGGTATCTTTTTCTGATCAAAATTCATGTATGGGTTGTTCTTATGGAAATGTCTTTTTGGTGGTGATTTATGAGAACTCAAACTTCAATGAAAATTTATCTACATATATACTCTTAAATAATCAAAATGAAAATTTCCTTAATAATTTTACGCTACAAAATTTAAATTCTAAAAACCATTTATTTCCAGCATTATTTTCAGTTTATTCAGATCGAATCGGTGATTCAGAACCTTTTGATGGTTCGATTTTTAAATTAAATAACAATCAAATAGGCGTGTTGAAAGGTTCTGACAATGTAAATAACACTTGGGATGGCGCAGGAGTTAAGGGACACTTCTATTATCAAAATTCAATTGCTGTTGGATTAGATGATGATAATGAGAATACTCCGATAAACAATTCTGATGGAATTATGGATGTTAGCTCTTACATATCTTCAAATTCTTTAAATTGGCAAACTCAATGGGAAACAAATACCCCACCATATAACATTTTTTCAGGATTTTTCCTCACCTACACCTCCCCCTGCTCCGCATTCCCCACCCAAACTTCTTCTGACACCACGCTTTGCTTTGGCACAACGGCACAACTATTCGCATCCGGCGGTGGTTCAACAGGTTCAGCGCCTGCTTATGAGTGGCAACCCGCTGTGGGGTTGAGTTGCACAGATTGCCCCAACC
>CAYRMV010000106.1:0-11243 GCA_964425255.1 uncultured Flavobacteriales bacterium | reverse complement strand
TGCTATTGCTGCCGTTGCTCGTGTGCCTCGTGATGAAGAAGAGGAAAACGAAGGTTTTGAAGGTGGCGAAAATGAAACTGGCACAGAAATTGAAAACAACGATATGGAATAAGATGAATTCAATCATCTATAAACTATAAACAAACAGAAAATGAAAAGTAAATTTTTGAAAGTAGCATTTGCTGGAACTATTTTACTAAGTGGTTTACAAGCAACTGCTCAAAAAGCAAACGAGACATCCGCAGCATTGGAATACAAAAAATTCAATGACATTATGATGTCTGGATTGATGAGTGGGGAAGTTGATTTTGAATCTGCTAAAAAAACCATTGAAAAAGCTAAAGGATACATTGATCTTGCTGCTGAAAATGAAGCAACGAAAGAAAGTCCTAAAACCTTGTTTTACAAAGGAGAAATTTATTTTGGTTATATCATGGCCTTTGGAACGGATACTGTTTTCATAAACGAAAATAGTGATAAATACATGGAAACGGCGTTGGCAGCATACAAAAAAGGATATACACTTAGTCCTAAATTCCGCCAAGATACTGAACAATCGATCAATCAAAAGAAAATGTCGTTTGGTACGGTAATCAACATGATGTATGATAAAAAACAATTCAAAGAAGCTAGCGAAGCGTATGAAGTTCAAGTAAAACTTTCTGATGCTGTAAATCAGATCGATAGTTCTAGTATTTTCAATGCGGCAGTTTGTGCTGAAAAAGCAGGAGATTTAAACCGTGCGGCTGACTTTTACATGAAAACGGCTGAAGTTGGTTTCAAAGCACCTGACATTTATGCAATCGCATCTTCTGCTTTGCGCAAAGCGGGTAAAAAAGACCAAGCAAAAGCAATTTTGGAAAAAGGAAAACAAAAATATCCTTCTGAAAAAAGTATTTTGTTGGAAATGGTTAATACTGCTATTGACGAAGGTGACAATGCCGGAGCAGAAGCAAGCTTACAAGCAGCCATTGCAAAAGATCCAAGCAACAAACAGTTGTGGTATACAATTGGAACGATTTACATTGACTTGAAACAAAACGATAAAGCAGAACAAGCTTTGAACAAAGCATTGGAAATTGATCCAAATTACATGGATGCACAATACCAACTTGGTGCATTTTTACTTGGAGTGGCAGGTGATATTAGCCAAGAAGCTTCTCGTTTGAAATTTGGTGATGCCCAATACGATGTATTAATGGCAAAAAGTGACGAGTATTATAAAAAAGCTCTTACTCCATTGGAAAATTACATCCTGAAAAATCCGAATGACAAAACAGTTTTGACAATTTTGTTCCAAATTCACAAAAATTTGAAAAACACAGATAAGGCGTTGGAATACAAAAAACGTGCTGACGCAATCAAATAAGAATGAACGTCTTAGATATAAAAATCCCGCTTGAAATTCAAGCGGGATTTTTTGTTCAGTTTATTTTTATCGAAATGTTTTAATGAATTAATTTCCAAATTAAACTCTCTAGACCATTGATTTTGATTTCAAGCATTTGTTCCAATTGTCTTCCTAATTTTCCAGTTGGAAAACCTTTTTGTCGGTACCAAACTAAATAACTTTCAGGAATTTCAATTAATCTTTTTCCTTCATATTTTCCGTATGGCATGACAGCATTTGCCAATTCGATTAATTCTTTTCGAGCCTCATCATTCATACAGGATGGTGATTTAGAACATCTTCGTATAATTTCTCATACATTGGCAAAACTCGATCCAATTGAAAATCATGTGCTCGATCTAATGCATTTTGTCTAAATTTTTGCAACGTATCTTCATCCGACAAAATATGCAAAGCATTTTTAGCCATGTCTTCTACATCTCCAACATTAGATAAAAATCCAGTAATTCCGTGTACATTTACTTCTGGAATTCCACCCGTATTGGATGAAACTACCGGTACGCCAACTGCCATTGCTTCTAAAGCAGCTAGACCAAAACTTTCTGTTTCAGAAGGAAGCAAAAACAAATCACTAATTTCCAATACATGAGCAGTGTCTCTTACTTTACCTAAAAAGACAATTCGATTACAAATTTTTAGTTCCCTTCCTAAACGTTCAACCAATCCACGTTCAGGTCCATCGCCTACTAAAATAAGTTTACTCGGAATTTTTTCATTGACTTTCGCAAAGGTTGTTACCACATCTTCAACTCGCTTTACACGACGAAAATTAGAAGCGTGAACTAAAATGCGTTCGTGATCTTCAGCATAATGACGTCTTTTACAGACATCTTTCGAAGGTAATTCTTTCAACGGTTGAATAAAATTCGGAATGACTTGAATATCTCGATTTGTACCAAAATGGGTATAAGTATCGATTTTTAAACTTTCAGAAACAGCCGTGACAGCATCTGATTGATTTAATGTGAAAGTAATAACAGGTTCAAACGATGGATCTTTACCAACCAAAGTGATGTCGGTTCCATGTAAGGTTGTAATAAAAGGTATCTCTATTCCTTGTGAACGAAGAATTTGTTGTGCCATAAAAGCAGCAGAAGCATGAGGGATAGCATAATGAACATGCAATAAATCCAACTTTTCGTACTTTACAACGTCAACCATTTTGGATGCTAATACTGTTTCGTATGGCTGAAATTCAAACAAAGGATAATCAGAAACTGAGACTTCATGATAAAAAACATTCTCTCTAAAACTGCCCAATCTAACAGGCTGAGAATAAGTTATAAAATGAACTTGATGCCCTTTTACTGCTAAGGCTTTACCAAGTTCCGTGGCTACCACACCACTACCTCCAAAAGTTGGGTATAAGACGATTCCGATTTTCATTTTTTATTTGTTCTTTCTCTGACGAATTATGTACTACAAAAATACGGGAAAGCCTGATGAATGGTTTTAAATATGTGTTAATATCTATGCTTTCCTCGGATTCCTACTTTTTATTTTCAACTTCTAAAACAGCTTCGTAAATGATTCGTTGAATTTCTGTTCGAATGTTCATGTCTCTTATTTTCCAGTTTTCAGCACTTGGACAAACGCGATTGGACAGGAAAACATAGTTTATTCCATACGCAGGATCCGCCCAAGTTAAGGTACCTGTAAAACCTGAATGTCCATAACTTTGTTGCGAAACCAATTCACAGGTTGGTCCACCTTTGGCTTTAGGAGTTGGTCGATCAAAACCAGCACCACGGCGATTTCCAGGAAATTGAGCCTTTGTATACAATTCAACTACAGTTGGTGAAATATAATTTTTACCGGCATAAGAACCTTTGTTCAAAAATACTTGCATCATGACAGCCAAATCATGCGCATTGGCAAAGATTCCAGCATGACCTCCTACTCCACCAAGCATAGCCGCACCTGGATCATGCACATAACCATGAATTAATTGCTTACGAAATGCTTGATCATCTTCGGTTGGAACAATTCTATGTTTGGGTAAATAGTGTAAGGGATTATACCCCATTGTTTTTAATCCTAAAGGAGAAAAATAGGTTTGTTTCATGAACTTATCCATCGAAACACCTGATTTTTTTTCAATGATTTTCTTTACAAAATAATATCCCAAATCAGAATATTCGTATTTTTTCCCAGGATTTAATCCACTGGAAAGAATCCGTTTATAAATCGTATCTGCATACGAATCCTTGATCCACAAGTCGTCCGCAACGTGTGTTTCAAACCCATCCTTTTTTGTTTTAGAATACCATTTTTCACTCGGTCTACCTTCCTCTAACGTTTTTTTATAGAATGGAATCCAAGCAGTTAAACCCGCTTGATGCGCCATCATATCTTTTAAATTAATCGAAGCAAACTCCGAATTTGTTGTTACATCAGGAATGTAATCCGCTAAATTTGATTCCAGATTTACCGCTCCATTCGTTTGTAAATGCATCAACCCAGCAGTTGATCCTACAATTTTAGAAACAGATGCTAAATCGTATACATGATTCAAATTTGTTGAATCTTTTCCATCAAAAGTCAGTTTACCAAAAGCTTTCTGATAAATAATTTTCCCTTTGACCGCCACTAATACTTGACAACCTGGAAAAGCTTTTGCTTTGATTCCTTTTTCAACAATTGCATCAATTTCATTCATTTTTTGGCTTGAAATTCCTAATTCTTCTGGTTGGGAAAACTTCAGGCGATCCGTGGCTTTTAAGGAAATTCCTTTCTCTTTTTTCAACCAATCGGAGACATCATAACGCAATTTTCCTTGAAACGGTATAGCTCCAAAAAGCATTTGAGCCGTACGTTCTTGAACTAAAGGACCATTTTCAAAAGCCAAAACAAGCGCATCTACCCCATCGTGTTTCACTTCGTTGAATGCCATCGGATTACCAAATAAAACAAGGGAATGATTCACTTCTTTCGGAACAAAATCAATCCATTCTTGGTATTTACTTGAAATTCCATATCCTTTTGTTATTCGAACTGTACTTGCATGAAAAGTTGTAATCACTTGATCATAATCCTTCCATTTTCCTTTCATCCGTTCGATAGCGTCTTCCACAGTAAAAAAATGAAAATGTTCAACCGTTGCAAAATCATCTACACGATCAGAAAAATAAAAGGTATTTGTTCCAATTGAAATGTGCGCAATTTTATCATTTGCAAGAATTGGAAGCACTTTGGATTCGTTTTTAACAAGTGTGACAGCTTTTTCGTAGATATCTTTTTTCAACCAATCGATTTCACCATTTGTATATTTGGTAAAGTTCTTTTTTGCATAATGAACGTCAAATTTAGCTTCTAATATTTTTTTACATCGTTCATCAATTTCCTTTTTGGAAATTTTCCCTTCTTCCACTTTTTTCTGAATAGCTGCAATCGAACTAGTTACATCTTCCGGATACAAAAGAATATCGCAACCAGCTTCAAATGCTTTTACAACCACATCTGTTTTCCCATAACGATCCGCGACAGCCTTCATATTTAACGCATCACTAATCACTAATCCTTTGAATCCCAATTTTTCTTTCAAATACGATTGGATAACCACTTTTGATAATGAACTTGGTGTACCGCTTGGATCTAATTTGGGCACATTCAAATGTCCAACCATGACAGAAGAAACTTGCGCTTGAATTCCGGTGCGAAATGGAACGAACTCAGTTTGGTTAAATTCAGATTCTGATTTAGAAATTGTTGGTAAATCATAATGCGAATCGATATCTGTATCACCATGACCAGGGAAATGTTTGACACAAGCTAATACCCCATTTTGCTGAATCCCACGAACCATTGCCGCAGTTAATTCACCCACTCTTTTTGGATTATCGCCCAAAGAACGAAATCCTATAACCGGATTTTTAGGATTACTATTTACATCTGCAACTGGTGAAAAATTCATGTGAATCCCCAGTTCTCTTGCTTCTTGCGCCATCATAGCACCCATTTTTTCAGCCAACTGTTCGTCATTCGCCTGACCAACAGTGTACATGTAGGGGAAACGTTTTTCATCTTCCAAACGCATTGCTACTCCCCATTCTGCATCCATTCCGATTAACAATGGAATTTTTGCTTTTGCTTGTACGCGTGAAATGGATTTCGTTAAATCTTGACGATCTCCTTGAAAAAAAATAACTCCACCAATTCGATCTTGTTGAATCATGCGATCGATTTCTGCTTGATGTTTTTCTCCTTTGTTTGACCATGAAGCAACCATAAAAAATTGACCAATCTTCTCTTTCAAAGTCATATTTTTTAGTTGTTCCTCTACCCAAACATCTTGCTGATCCCTTTTTAAAACAAGCTTTTTTTGTTGGGTGCTAAGTAATAGTCCCAAAATATATAGTAAAGAAAAAGCATAAGAAAATAGTCGAAAAGAAACAAACATACAACTGGTTTTTTTGGACAAAGATAATGAATGAAATATGGAAAAATCAGCTAAAAAAAAACTACCTGAAATAAATATCACAAGTAGTTTCAATGATAAAAGGATAATCTACATTTATAACGACATCTGTTCTTTAAATTTTATAGCTTGACGGCGAGAAATTTCCACTTTTTCACCATCTTTCAAAGTAACTTGCAAACCTCCGTTAAACCAATTTTCAATTCCCGTTATCCAATTCAAATTGATGATAAACTTGCGATTTGCGCGGAAAAAACATTTTGGATCTAATCGATCTTCAAGACTATTTAACGAACGTAAAATCAGAGGTCTAAACCGATCAAAATATACTTTTACATAGTTGCCATCCGATTCAAACATGCGAATATCGTTGATATCAACAAACCAACATTTTTCCCCATCTTTGATAAAAATACGATCACCTGCTCGCAGAATATTTTCTCTTACTTGATCATTCAAGGTTAGTTTTGTAGAAAATTCTTCTTCAGGCTGCTGAACTTTCAGAATTGCTTCTTTCAAACGCTCTGGATCAACAGGCTTCAAAATATAATCTAATGCATTGACTTCAAAAGCTTTAATTGCATATTCATCATAAGCAGTAACAAAAATGACTTTCGGAATTTCGTCTAATTTTTGAAGCATCTCAAACCCATTCATACCAGGCATTTGAATATCCAAAAATATTAGATCTGGATTAAGTTCTTTGATTTTAGCAATTCCCTCTTCGGGATTTTTAGCTTCATCAATTACTTCCAAATCTGGAAATTTCTTTAACAAAGACTTTAATTCTTCTCTTGCCAGACGTTCGTCGTCAATGATGATTACACGCATTATTTTTCAATTAAAAGTTGACATACTACCAATCCATTTTCCTCATTCAGCGAAAATTGAGCTTTGCCTTGATATTGTAAATACAAACGTCTTTTCGTATTTTCAATTCCAATTCCCGCGTCAGCATTTTCTTCAATTCTCCCTGTGTTTTCAATAGAAATAAGTACCTTGTTTGAATTCAATTCTACTGTTCGAATGATTATTTTACCTCCTTCAATTATTTTTGAAATCCCATGTTTGATCGCGTTTTCTACCTGAGTTTGCAAAATAAATGGTGGAACTTGAAGTTCGTTTACATTTTCATCGATTTGCCATTCTACTTCCAATCTCTCCTCAAATCGAATTTTTTCTAAATCCAAGTAACTTTTAACTATTTGTAATTCTTCAGACAAAGAAATAAAGGGCTTTTTACCCAATAGCAATGAACTTCTTAACAAATTCGATAAGGTTGTAATGGATACTTTAGATTTCGCAGGATCTATGTCAATCAATGCACGAATACTATTCAATGAATTAAACAAAAAGTGGGGATTTAATTGAGAGATTAGATTTTTAAGTTCAATTTCCCGTTGACTTGCTTCTAGTTGTAAATTATTCATTTCCTGTTTTATCGACTTTTGAAAAAAGTGATAGGTGAAATATATGGCATTCCACATGACCATTAATACTGATAAAGCCATAATTTCGATCAAAAATAACAAGATCGTAATTGGTCTATCTGTATCACCACGCAAAACGAAACTTGCAATCAAATTTATGAGAACCATTGCGGTTGAACCAATGACAGAAACCAAAAGAATTCGTGGAATTAATGGAGCTAATTTGAGTGAAAGCCAGTCTTTTTTCAAGAAAAAAAGTCGCATCAAATGTGTAACAGAAATACCAGCAAAAATGAATACCAACAAAGATGCAATCAAAGAAACAGATAATCGGGTAGGATCATCTGCATAAGTTGCCAAAAGAACCAAAATTCCATAAATTGACCAACCAAAAATCTGGGCACCCCAATACAAAACTTTCCTTGTCTGCATAACAACAAATTTACTTGTTCAAGTCTCAAATGTACATCGAACTATGTAAATGGTGAAATAAATCGTTTAAAAGGAAGAAAACGAGGATACCTTATATTAGACAAATCAAATCATGCAATCGATTGGAATAACCCGCTTCGTTATCATACCAACCAACCACTTTTACCATGTTTCCAATTACACTCGTGAGTTGACTATCAAAAATTACACTGTGGCTGTTTCCAACAATGTCTACGGAAACGATTGGATCCGTTGTATACGATAAAATTCCTTTCAAGGAAGTTTCCGAAAGATGTTTGAAATGTGCATTTATTTCTTCAACGGAAGGCGGATGATTCATCACAACAGTTAAATCCGTTAAACTTCCATCCGGAACAGGAACGCGCATTCCGCATCCACCCATTCGATCAGCAAGTTCAGGAAAAATCTTAGTCAATGCTTTTGCAGCACCCGTAGAAGTTGGAACAATAGATAAGGCTGCCGCACGGGCACGGCGCAGATCCTTGTGCGGAGAATCATGCAAACGCTGGTCGGTAGTATAACTGTGTATTGTGGTTATATACGCACTATCAATAACACCCAACGTCATTAAACCTTGCACCAATGGGGCAGCCGAATTGGTTGTACAAGATGCATTGGAAATTAACCAATCATCATCTTCTAATACTGTATCATTTACACCAAGAACAATTGTTTTTATTGAATCATCACTTGGTGGTGCACTTAATATTACTTTAACAACTGAATCGCGTTTATGTTTTATAGCAGATGCTCGATCTAAAAACAAACCTGTCGATTCAACCACATGAGTTACCTCCCATTTCCCCCAAGGAATATCGGCAGGATCTCGAAATTGTGTAAACTCAATTCGTTTTCCATTGTCAAACACAAGCGAATTTCCTTCAATATGAAAAACCAAAGGAGAATTTCCATGAACACTATCGTATTTGAATAAATGAGCCAATGTTTCAATCGGAGCAAGATCGTTGATTAACACAACTTCAAACTTATCTTGTAACAATGCAAGACGTGTAAAATACCTTCCTATTCGTCCAAAGCCATTAATCCCGATTTTTTTCATTTTCATTCTTTCAATTACTTATCAAAAGTACAATTTATCCTACCCGCTGTATGTTAAAAAGCTGTGAAAATTCAATTGACAACGATTGTATGAATAACGTTGCTTTTCTAAAAGGGTTTAGTCAATGATATTTTTTCTTTGAAAACAGATTAAAAAACGTACTTTTGCGCCAAATTCAACAGAAATTAAAACATGGAGACAAATCAACTTCAAGCAATCGCATCGCAAGTTCGTAGAGACATCGTTCGTATGGTTTCGGCCGTTAATTCAGGACATCCAGGAGGTTCTTTAGGTTGTACAGATTTTCTAACAGTCTTGTATTTTCACACAATGAAACACAATCCATCTCACTTTTCTATGGACGGATTGAATGAAGATATTTTCTACTTGTCAAATGGACATATTTCTCCTGTTTGGTACAGTGTTTTGGCACGTGCTGGCTATTTCCCAATTGAAGAATTAGGAACTTTCCGAAAACTAGGTACTCGTTTGCAAGGTCATCCAAGTACAGATAAAAAGGTACCTGGAGTTCGCATGGCTTCTGGATCCCTTGGTCAAGGCTTATCGTGCGCTTTAGGAACAGCAGAATCAAAAAAATTAAACAACGACAAAGCACTTGTTTTTACCCTACATGGTGACGGTGAATTACAAGAAGGACAAGTTTGGGAAGCAGCCATGTATGCGGCCGCTAAAAAAGTAGATAACATCATTGCAACAATCGATTTTAATGGAAGACAAATCGATGGTGATGTCGAAGATGTTATTTCTTTAGGTGACCTCAAAGGAAAATGGCAAGCTTTTGGATGGGAAGTTCTCGAAATGGATGGACACAACATCGACGAGATTAAAAACACATTGGAAAAAGCAATTTCGATGACTGGAAAACAAAAACCAATTGTAATCATCATGAAAACCGAAATGGGTAAAGGAGTTGATTACATGATGGGAAGTCATAAATGGCATGGTGTTGCACCCAACGCTGAACAATTGCAAGTTGCTTTAAATCAATTGGAAGAAACGCTCGGAGATTACTAGTCCTCGAACAAAAATGGACATGAGCAAAAAAATTATACTTCTTTTTATCCTGTGTGGATCTTTGCATGCTACTGCACAAGAACAGTTGACTCGTATCTTATTTATTTTAGATGCTTCCAATAGTATGAATGCAAATTGGGGTGGTCAAACGCGTATTGAAGCAGCAAAAGATTTATTGATAAAAACCGTCGATAGTTTAAAAGGCTCAGCTAACTTAGAAATTGCTCTTCGTGTTTATGGCCACCAAAGTCCGATTACTGCAACTTACCAAGATTGCCAAGACACCAAATTAGAAGTTCCATTTGCAAAAGATAATTACGATGCAGTAAAAAGCCGAATTCGTACAATTCTCGCAAAAGGAACCACACCTATTGCTCGATCGCTTGAAGCAGCAGCCTCCGATTTTCCAGATGCAAACAGCCGTAACATCATCATTTTAATTACGGATGGTATCGAAGCATGTGACAATGATCCGTGTGTTATTGCTAAAAAATTGCGCGATAAAAACATCAATGTTACTCCTTTTGTGATTGGTCTTGGTATGGATTTATCTTATTTAGAACAGTTTAGATGCATTGGAAGCTACACGGAAGCAGAAACCCGAGATGCATTCAAAAATGCTTTGAAAAACATTGTAACAAAAGTCTTGGTAAACACTACTACACAAATTAACATCAATGATATCAATGGAAATCCCAAAGAAACGGATGTCACAGTGTTTCTCTATCAAGCTGGAACAAAAAATTTAAAATATACATTGACTCACACCATCAATCGTTTTGGAAATCCAGATACACTTATTATCGATCCTTCTATTTCGTATGACATGGTGGTTCATTCCATACCAAGTGTAGAGAAAAAAAATATCGTTTTACAAAAAAACACACATAACACCATTTCGATTGATGCGCCCCAAGGTTTTATCCGAACGAGATTGATGAATGGAACTCGAACAAATATTATCGAAACGCGCATCATGCAAAACTCGAAATCAGTTACACTAAACACACAGCAAATCAACACTTCTGATAAATACCTTGTCGGAAAATACGACGTGGAAGTGTTGACTTTACCGCGCATTTACAAGACTGTCGATGTGACTCAAAGTGGGATAACCTATGTGGACATTCCTGCACCAGGCACCATGACATATCGCACATCAAAAAACATTGTAGGTCAAATTTTCCTCAAAAATCCAGATGGATCTTGGACTTGGGTTTGCAATGTAGATGAAAAAGTATTGAGTGGTTCATGGGATTTATTACCCAATAACTACAAACTAGTCTACAGACCGAAAGACATGAAATCCACTAGTTATACAACTGAAAAAGAATTTAGTATATTCTCAAACAAAACAACATCGTTGAACTTATAAATTGCATCAAATGATTGAATTTGAAATTTTTGGAAACAAAGACACACGCTCCGGTTTTGGAG
>CAYRMV010000105.1:0-11320 GCA_964425255.1 uncultured Flavobacteriales bacterium | reverse complement strand
TCAAAGATCATAATTTTATTCTTGACCTGTGCTCCACAGGTTTTTGTTGTGATCCTATTAAATTACTTTGATAATAGAAGTACTAACGCTTCAGCAGAAAGTTTTAATGCAAAAATTAAAGCATTCAGAGCACAATTTAGAGGTGTAAGAAATGTTGAATTTTTCTTGTACAGATTAACGCGAATTTATGCATAATCCCCAACTTTTGGACTTGATCCCTTTTTTTGAAGGCAAAATCAAAAATGTTTACCCAATAAAGAAAAAAACCTTGTAAATACTTGATTTACAAGGGTTTAAAAGTGTTTGAAGTGATCCCGCTGGGAAATTTTTAATTTATTAAAACCTTTAAAATCAATTAATTACAACACTATTTCTAAGTGCTAGCAAATGTGCTAGCATTTAATTTAATGTGTATTTGATGTATGATAAAGAACTCTTTTACAACTCAAAAATACAACATATTAATTGAATTTCAATCAAAGTATATCAAATTTTATGACTTTAAAAGTTGCTCGATTTCTTCGACTTTTAGACCAATGAAATCACAGAATTCTTGGATGGAAACAAGTTGGTATTTCTGCTTGTTGTTGCGCTCTTTTATCTTGCGAAGTAACTCACGGGAATAGCGTTCACTTTTACCAGTGATTTGCATGATGTCTTTGGGGTAAATGACGACGCGTTTCAATGTTGAATTCTTAACTCGTTTATACTTTATGTATGCTTCATCTATCTAGCATCTATGCTTTGTTCATAGGTAGCTGTTTAGAATGCCAATAAATCGGATAATGATTTGTACAAAAATAATTGATTTTGATGATGTATATACTAGCAAAAACGGCATAAAAAAGCACAAATATTATGATTCGGAAGTGATTTGTTTTCTGGAGATTATCCTGGTTTAGTTTTGCTTTGAAAACATCTTTTTTGATCGCGACAAAAGGGAGGTTGCTTTTGGGAAGGTCCTGAAAGTGTAAAATTAAATAAGTTGAAAAATGGCTAAGCAAACAGGCATTATCAAGTTGAAAGGTAAAATCGGTGATTTGTCTTTCTACAAAACAAAAGACGGGCATTTGGCTCGTGAAAAGGGTGGGGTAGATGGTGATCGGATTAAAAATGATCCGGCTTTTATTCGTACTCGTGAAAATGGAGCTGAGTTCGGTTCTGCCGCTTCTGCAGGGAAGTTTACCCGCGATTCTTTGCGACCGATTGCGTTGAATGCTTCGGATAATCGTATTGTGTCTCGTATGACGAAATTGATGACTCAAATTAAAAATTTGGACACCTCATCACTTCGTGGGGAACGAACTGTAGGTACAGCATTAGCAAGTGCTCAGGCAAAAGCTATGTTGAAAGGATTTGAATTTAACAAAAACGCTTTGTTAAGTAGTATTTTGTACAAACCTTGGACTGTGAACGTATCTACGAACGAAATTACCATTCCTTCTTTGACACCAGTGAATGACATAACTTTCCCAACAGGAGCTACGGATTTCAGTATTTCTGCTGCGGTAGCTGTTTTGGATTACAACGGGAACATAGCGGATGTGGTTTTGAGTAACGTTGCAAGTTTACCAATTGATGCTACATCAACTTCGATTAACTTAGTTTTTCCTTCAGCTCCAACTGGAACGGGGGTTGTGATTTATTTGTTGAAAATCGAGTTTTCACAATTGGTGAATGGTAACTACTACTCATTGAAAAATGGTGCTCACAACGCATTGCAAATTGTCGAAGTAATTTAATCTGTTTTGGTATATGAAAATTCAGGATCGTTTGAAAAGCCCTACACCCAAATTTTTCAGAAAATTGCGAAACTATGGGTTAGGATTAGCAGCTGCTGGAGGAGCGATTATAGCAGCACCAGTTGCATTACCTGCGGTGGTAGTGACGTTAGGAAGCTATTTGATTATCGCCGGCTCAGTTGCATCCGCTGTAGCACAAAGTGTGACTGCAGATCGAGATTAAAAACCATTCAAAAAGGATATTTTGATATGAAAAAGAAGTTGATTTCCGATAATTGGAAAGTACGTTTTAAAGCTAAAAAGAAACCAAGCGATCAGCCTGGTCTCGCATCGAGCGACAAGGTAAAATTAGTCGAAGTAGGGATTTCTGAATTTGCTGATGAAAACCTTACGACTACATGCATTGATTTTTCAGTGGAAAAAGAGAGTAAATCACGTATGGAAATTGCGTTGAAAACAGCAACTCAAACTTCTCAAGATGAGGTGTTGAAAGTTGATGGAGTTGAGAAAACGTTAGCCGTGGATTTGATTGAGGAGTATGCAGACGATGTGGAAAGTTCTACATTGACTTTACAAACTCAAAAAGGGGACGAAACGTTGCATACCGTACAGTTGAAACAGGAAAAAAAGCGTCGTTTCAAACCAGGTTCCGAGTTGACAGACCGAGTGAACAAAGTGGCTATTGATATCATCGAGGAATTGGTTGGAGATGAGGAGCACTCAGAAATTATTATTGTGGTTTCCAACGCGTGTGAAACTAAGGAATTAGACTCTGATATCTAATTAAACACGTAAACAGGAATTGTATGATCCAGCACACAGACCATAATACAGCCATTGGAACAACTGCGGGAACGGCCTTATCCGTATTTGCGACCTTAGACACGCAAGATTACATGAAAACGATTGTTCTGGCTTGCGTGGGTGCGGTAGTGAGCTTTACGGTTACGTTGTTTTTGAAGTGGGTTTGGAGGAAAATGAAGAATTAAGAATTAAGAATTAAGAATTAAGAATTGTTTGTTTTTCAGGATTTAGTGAATTTGTTCTTTGAAAAATTATGTGGAACGCCATTCGAGAGAGTGGCGTTTTTTTAATTTTGTTTGGAGGGAATTGATTTTTATTGATTAAGAAAAACAACATTTGGGTTATGTATTTAATTTGATGCTATTTATTTCTTTTTTTTTAAAATTTTAAGATTAAAATGTACATTTGAGAAAATTAATGCTTGTAACTACTTAAAAATAAATAATTTTAATTTACTATTACTAAGATAATGCTATTCTACAGATTCATTTTTACATCTTTATTAATATTGGTTTTTGGGTGTAATTCTCGAGAAAAAGAGATTTCTAGTCAAGAAAACATCAAAGAATCTCAAAAATTTAGTAAACGGACAATTGTATTAGATCAAAATGAAAATTCATACGAAGGAACATTCAAATTTGACCTTTCTTATGGCAGGTCAGAAGTATTTTATTTCATTCATTTTAACCGTGATTTATCATTTGTAAAAGTAAATATTGAAAGTAAAGAGTTAATTAACGATAATAACTATGAAGAGAACGATTTTGAGGAAGATTATGTAAGACTAAGAGAAGAAAAATTTTCAGATGAGCAAATAGGAAATTTAAAAGTAATTTCTGATAATAATTTGTTTATAAAATGTAAAATGACACTAGCTGAAATTGATACTTATATTTTGTACTTCGACAAAAAGAAAAACAATTGGTATATTGATGTAAATTCAACTATATTCAGTGATGTAAAATCAATTAAAACTATTTACGGAACTAGAACTAATGAAAAACTATGAAAAATAACAAATTCCAAATTATCATTTTTATTATCAGTCTTTTGATTGTATCAGCAATAAGTTATCACTATGGTAAAAGTGCTCAAAACGAACTACATCGAAATTTATCAATCAATGATCTTCTCAATTTAGTTAAAGATAAAGAAATTGAGAATATAGATCATTTAGTAACAGAGAGTTTGGAGTTTGAAAGTGATTACTATTATGAAAAGGCAGTCTGTCGAGGATATATTTATAATAATGCTGTTGTAGTTAAAGCAAAAGATGTGAAAATTGTTTTGGATTACTATACAAAAACTAAAAGTTTGATCGATACTGATACCATTGATATCTATGAATATGTAAATCCTAATGATTCAATTTACATCAATGTACCAATCGTCAAACCAAAATTAACAAGTCAAGTAGATATCAAAATACAATCCGTTAAGGTCGAATGATCAGAAGAAATTTAAGGTTTTGGATGATTTGTGTATAGAAATGTTAATTTGTTATATGATAAAATAATTTGTTCACTTTTATATTCTGTGTAATTATTTTGAAATGCAGAATTTATACAATTTATAATAATGAGTAGAAAAAAAATACCTGATGAGATTCAAGCCGAAGTGATTTTTAAATCAAATCGTGAGTGCGTTGTATGCGACAATAATAAACGTGGCGACCATATTCACCATATCGATGGGGATAATTCAAATTTTAAATTTGAAAATTTGGCTTTTTTATGTGTTTACTGTCATAATGAAGCATCTGTAACCGGTAATATCATAAAAAAGTTATCTCCCAAGACCATTATAAAATATAGAGATCTCAAATATCAAGTCATTGAAACAGCAAGGGAAAACTCGCTAAAAATTTTTAATTCAACAGTTTCAGAATTGACAAATGAAGACTTACTTATTGCATCAAAAAACGCTATAATAATAATTGAAATTGAAAAATTAAAAGAAGATTATTTTTCAGCCAATTGGAATGAACGTTCATACATCATTTCCAAACTTGATAAGTTTTCAGACCATACAAATTTTAGAGTTTCAGTGGATATTTTTAATTTTCTTTCGATAGCAGCAGATCATACAAGAAGTGGAATGACTACAGAAGTCGCATCCACTATTTTTTCTTCTATTCTAAACTTTTTTCCTAATTCAGAAAGCGAATCAGATAATGAAAAAATTATTGAACTCGCTAATGAGTGTATCAATATAGCATTTAGCTTAGTTTATGATTCATTCATTTATCTTAAAAATTATGAAATCGCAATGTACGGGCTTACTATTCTAAAATACATATACAAAAAGGGAAAATTGAAAAAACTAAAACCTTTAATTGACAAGGTGAATGAAACATATTTTGAAATAAAACAAACTTTGCAAAGACCAGATAGAAATGACTTAGTAATTGCTTTGAAGCTTGTTGAAGAATTTAGAAATGATATTGAAGATGGCACTTTGATATTTCCAGCTCTTTCCAATAATCTATTGAAACAAATTCATAATGTCTCAAAAAAAAACTAACTGGATAAAATTAAGAAATAAGTGATAGGGAAGCATCGATTGTTTTTTCGGGAAGCATATTTTAAGCCGTAAATATTAAATCTTTAAAATGAAATAATGACACATTTTGACTCTACTAAAAATAAAATATATTTTGGCAATACAGACAAATTAGCGGATTGGATAGCTGAGAGTATGAACCAAGCAAAAATTATTGATAAAGTAAAATTAATGCTTAAAAATTACCTTGAATTGGACAACGTTAGTTTTCTATTCGGTTCAGGCACGTCTATTCATTTAGGAGCAGTTGCTATTCGCAATTTCCCTCTTGAAGTTGAAACATACATTAATGAACAAGACGCTGCAATAGCTGGAATAAATGACCACTTTGTTTTTGTAATAAAACAGTTACAAGGTGATTTCTTAAATTACGGAAAGGCTAATTTAATTGGGGGAACTCAAACTTTTGAATACGAAAATAAATGGAAGTTTGAAATTGTTAACGATATAGTGCGGGACATTGATTCCAAGGAAATCGCAATTGAATTTGAAAAGGTTCTAAATTATCTCATTGCACTAGATTATGTTCTCAACGAAGACAAATCCAAGCAAAGAATTGATAAATATGCTGAACTTATAACCGTAATTAAAGAAGGTCTATTTAATGTTTGTAACTTAGAAAACAGAGAAGTATCTCAAACAATAATTAACAGAAAAAAAACTAGTCAATTTGAAAAGGAAAGAGAACAGGGCAATCTTTTAGAAACTACAAGCAAATATATATTCCATGAAAAATTTATAAAGGCATTACTTCAAAGACCACTAAATCTAAGAAGGGCGAATATCTTCACTGCGAACTATGATTTAGCTTTTGAATATGCTTTTGATAAACTAGGTGTTCACTATATAGATGGTTTCTCAGGTTTTCATAAAAGATTCTTTAAACCTGAGACTTTTGAGTTTGATATTTTTTACCCAGGCTCAACAACGTCTGGAAAAGTTCAGAGAATTGAAAAAGTTGTGAGATATTTTAAATTACACGGCTCTTTATCTTGGGTAAATTCTGAATCAAGAGATGCCAATAACCTTTATGGGATTGAGGAAAAACCTCTTGAACTTATCGAATCATTAAAGAAAAAAGGTGAAATAATAATCTACCCTTCTGCTGTTAAAAAGTCATACACCCTTGACTTACCATACTCAGAACTGTTTCGTCAATTTGCTTCAACCATAACTCAATCACAATCGGTTCTTATCACTGTTGGGTATTCATTTGGTGACGACCATTTTAATGATATTATTTATCAAGCATTGTCTAATCCAACATTCACTCTTATTGTTGTTGATTTTCAAGGTACTCGAAACGAATATATAAAAAACCTTAAAGAGCTTAATGACCCTAGAGTCATTATTCTAGAAGGCGAGTTTTTTGGTGACTTTTTGACTTTCTCAGATACCCTTATGCCGAATTTCAACAATATAGATAGTAATGAAAAAGTGGCAAATACTCTAAATGAAATATTTAGTCCAAAATCAGTACAACAAGAACCAGTAAAAGAAACTGAACAATGAGTGAAAGAATTATTGGTAAAGTAATTTCTGTAGATAGTTTCAGGGCATATATTCGATTAGATGATGACTTGAAAAGCCTTTATAAAAGTGGTTACGAAGATATATATGAAGTGGCAAGGATAAACTCTTATGTCATAATACCAATCGGTTCTGACAGGATAGTTGCAATGGTGACTAGCGTCAGGGCAATTGATGAAACTGAACTCGGAAAAAACAAGGAAGCAATATTTTTGACCAAGTCAGCGAGATATTTGGTAGCAACAATGATTGGAACAATTGAAAATAGCGGAAAGTATATTCAAGGTGTTTACAATTATCCGATTCTTGATAACCCAGTTTGGTATGTAACAAGACAGGATTTGGATAATATTTTCGACCAAAAAGAGAAATCAGAAATTAATTTTGAAGATGATTATTATCTGCCTATTGGCACATCTCCATCATTTTCAGACTATAAAATCAAAATTAATCCTGACAAGTTTTTTGGAAAGCATGCTGCAATTCTAGGTAATACTGGCTCTGGTAAATCTTGCACTTTTGCCTCAATTATCCAAAGTATGTTTGAATTTGAATATAATGGAAAAAATCTCAAAAATGCCCACATTATAATATTCGATACAAATGGGGAATACAGGCAAGCGTTTCAAGGGACTAAAGAAAATCCTTATAAAAAACTAAATGAAGTAAATCCTTTTCACATTGACAAAAATGGAATGAAAGTGCCCTTTTGGTTTATGAATTTTGCGGATTTTGACTTCTTATTTGAGCCTACTTCAGGAACACAATCACCCGTTTTTAAAAGGGCATTAGGTTTAGCAAAAAATCAAACTGTTGCTGCTGTTAAAAGATTGATCCCTCAAGCATATATTTCTAGATTGGAAACAATCATAAACGAATGTGATGAAAATAACTTCAAAATAAAGAATACAATATTTTCGGAATTAGAACCATTTGTAAATGAAATAACTGCATTACCCACTGATTTTGATAAAACACAAATTCTAACAGCGTTAAACAATATTCTTGCCCAAAGAGTAAACCTTACAAAGACGGGTCAATATGTGAATGGAAATGTAAGTACACAGGTTCTTTCTCAAAGTACTGAAACTTTAAAATCACAGTTATCACTTTACAATGTTTTCATAAGAAATTTGGAAGTCGCAGAAGAAAGAAATATTGATTTGCCAATTTATTTCAATTTCAGTGAGTTAATCGAAAGATTCTTTGACGAAGCAATAAATGAACAAGAAAATTCGGGTAATAGATTGAGGGAATTTGTTTCGACTTTAAGGTTAAGATTACAATCCTATTTAAGTGATGAGAGAATTGCTCAACCCTTATTGCTCAATCAAACAGAAGAAATTGAAAACACATTAGCTAAATTCATTTCATTTATTTTGGGCGATTTTTGTAAAGTATTCAAAACTGAAGACACGGATTTATTCACGAGTTTTTACAAAGAGCAACTTGCAAAAGGTGATGTAGAAAAACTTAAGGCTGACAAACCAAGTCAAGTTACAATAATTGATATGTCCTTATTGCCTTTTGAGGTTCTTGAAACTATTACTGGTTTAATTGGTAGACTAATTTTGGAGTTCGTTTCACGATTTCCAGAAAGTGATAGAGGCAAATTACCAATTGTTATTGCGCTTGAAGAAGCACAAAATTATATCCCTGAAAAAAATCGTGGAGACAGAGAATCAATTGCAAAAAAGGTATTTGAACGAATTGCAAGAGAAGGACGGAAATACGGAATTTCATTACTTGTTTCAAGTCAAAGACCATCGGAGTTATCAAAGACAGTTTTATCACAATGTAATTCATTTATCATTCATAGACTTCAAAATCCAGAAGACCAAAAATATGTTCGACAATTGGTTTCAGCTGCAAATGAAGACATACTGCAACAATTACCTATTTTACCACAACAACATGTAGTTATTATGGGTGACGCTGTAAGAACGCCTGTACAAGCAAAAATGAATACGGCTAATCCAAGACCGAATAGCAATAATCCTAAATTCATTGAGAACTGGACAATTGACTTACCAAAAGACTTTCCGTATTACGAAAAAATTGCGGAGGCATGGGAAAAAGGAGAGAAATATATACCAGAATAAAATCAAGTTGAAAACTGACAATTTACTTTGGATGAGTATAAAATAGCAGCTTTACTTTTAAAACAAAGTTATGTAAGTGATCAAGCTTCTTGAAGCTCCAAAATATCAATAATTAAATATCATTAAACCCAAATCATTCAAAATAAATTAAGACACTATTTTTCAGAATATGAACTTAATCGACATTAACTTTGACTATCGCGGTGATACAAAATGCGGAGATCCTGACACAGATAGTTCAAAACTTTATGAAGCGATGAAATATTTATGGAGTAAAGATTTACCTAGTGGACTAGGATTAGAACTTGAAATTTTAGGGCAAAATTCTGGAAGGTTACTTCTAAAAAACAATTTGTATATGAATTTGTCCTGCGATCGGATGTGTCCGCATTTTGATGGGAAATTTGCAAATAAATTTGAAGGATGGCTTTCAGATATTGACCGCGAGGAATTGAAATACAAAGTACGAACAATTGGCGGACACATTGTTTTTCCTGCTCATCGCAGAAATGGATTTACCGTGAATCAGGCAAGAGGTGTCAACCGAAAAATTAGTGATCGGTTTGATTTAACATTAGAATGTATCAGACGTTTCTATCTAAACGAGGAAAGTCCACTATCTAAAACTTTATTGGATTATAGCGACTTTTTTGAGCTGTTTATTGATTTCCGAGGTTATATTGAATTTTTTCTTTTACAAGATTTTGTTGTCGAGAATGATCATATATGTTTTTCGTTACCTTTCGATGATTTTAAACGAGATCCGCAGCCACAAACCATTTTAGAATATAAGTACTACAAAGAACACACGGTCGATTTAATGAACAAACGCAATATGCGAATTTTTCAGATGGTCTCTTAACTTTTATTTTTTTGGTAAAGGATTGATTAAGGTTGATATACAAATGAGTAGCTTTTTTTTTATTTGGTGAAATTTGTTTAGATTTGATTTATTAATCAATATTCTAATTTAACTATTTTAGATAATACAAGCAAAAAATGTAATTTATGAAAGAATACCTAGATACATCACTAGATGAAAAGTTTTCAGAAATAGAAAGCTTGAAGTGGCTTCCATTTGTTGGGAAAAATTATTTTAATCAAAAAGTAAAAACTTTAATTGTTGGAGAGAGTCATTATGTACCAGCAGATGAGGATCCTGAATTTTATAAAGATGCTAGTTGGACAAGACAATTTATACTTAAGGAAGGAATACAAGCTAAACCATGGAATTTAAGTAGCGTCAAAAATAATCTCATCCGAGAAATGGAAAAAACAATTCTGGGGGAAGTCAACAACGATTTATGGAATAGTGTAGCATATTTTAACTTGATTCAAAGATTGTTACCGAGTATCTCTGGAAATGATCGACCAACCTATGACGATATTAGAAATGGGTTGTATAATTTTAAGGAAACAGTTGGATTATTGGCTCCAGATATTATCATTTTTTGTGGTGTTGAAGCTTCAAAACATTTTCAAAATTTATTGAATTCAGAAAATTTTAGAATTGAAGAGTTTAAGTTTGGAAAAGAAAAAATTAATGGTTCGTTTCCAAAGTCATTTGAGTTAACTTTAGATAATAAAAAATGTATTTGCTATTTTGTTAAGCATCCAAGCATGGCATATTCTGCAAATTTATGGAGGGACTTTATTTTTGGAAATTAGCTCAAAGCGCGAGCCCTGTCCAGTGTCAGGGCTTTCCTTTTATTAACTAAAGCGCTTGCAATCGTTCACCAATTACATCGTCGTCAACATTGTAAAAAATCGATAAAAATTGAAATATGAATGAGATACAAATCTTTCTCAATGAAATATTTGAAATTAAAAATAAGTATTATCAGATTGAAGATGATGAAAACATGAGTGTTTTCAGTGTTTTTTTTAACGGTCATGAGGAAGTTACATTGCACTCTCGTTTTATTTCCTATTTACTTTCTTTAAAAAATGAAAAATTCCTAGAGTTGTTTGTTCGAGAAATTCTAAAAATAGATAAAGATAATTTCAGTATTGCTGAAAGTGAAGTAATTCCAAATGAACAAAATAAATCTGAATATGAAGAAATTGATATCCTAATAATTAATGAAAAAGAAAGGCAGGCAATAATTATTGAAAATAAAATTCATGCAAATGATAGTATTCATTATGATCAAGAAAAAGATTCAGGATACAGAGGACAATTAGAAAGGTATTATAATACAATTACAAAAGGAAAAGATAAAAACGATAATAATTGTAAGTACAAATGCGATGAGGATAAGACTTCAGTGTATTATTTATCACTTTACAAAAAACCTGATGATGTAACTATCGGAGAACTTAAAGAAAGAGGAATATTTGATCAAAATAAGCATATTTTAAGTTATTATCAAATTCAAGAATGGCTAAAATTATGTCTATGCAATTCCGAAAATTTGTTTTTAAATACAATCATTAAACAATATTATAATCTTTTGAAAAAAATGACAACTGATAATGAACGAGCTTTATTACTTACTGATTTGATAGCAAATGATCAAAATAATTGGCAAAGTGCTTTTATCCTTTCTGAACATCTTAAAGACATTAAATGGCATACTA
>CAYRMV010000104.1:0-11331 GCA_964425255.1 uncultured Flavobacteriales bacterium | reverse complement strand
ACAAATTTTAATTAAATTGGTTACACGTTCACTAGTGATATGTTTTCAATACTTCTTGAAAAGGAATGCGTTTTACTTTTGATTCTGCCCATGCGATGAAATGGAAATATTCCAAAGCAAGATGATCAAATTCACTTTCTTTTACTTTTTGAAGATCTTCCAATAATGATTGATACACCATTTCTTGATCAAAGTAATCTGTTGTTTTAATTAAGCGATTGATATATTTTAAGAATAAAGATTCAAAAGAATACAGTCGATTTCTGGATTTTAAAAACCGTTGTGTATTTCGCAATGCATAGGGTAGAAGGGTTTCGTTTTTCATTTCCACATGGATAAGTAAACTCATGATGTGTGCAAAGGAAAGTAAGTCTTCTTGGCTGTCAATCGATGGGTCATTGAGAATTCGATTCATCCATTTCAATGCAGAAGACCAGTCGTTTAATGCAAAAAATACAGTTCCAATTTTAAAGTCTAAGAATGCCTTTCTACTTGCGGTAAGTTTATCTTCGTATAGCATCATTCCATTTTCAATTACAGGAATCAAACGGATTGCTTCTTGAAATTCTCCTTTTAACATCAATAATGTCAATTCGAGACTGTTGATACTAGAGAATAATTTGATGTGTAAATCTTCGTTTTGTTGAAAGGAATTATCTGTTTCGAGCGATTTTAGCTTTTTGAGTAAAGCATGTGCATCGCTTGATTTTTTAAGTTTGTTCGCTAAGAAAATGGCGTTCGTTAAAACAGAGAAATAGCGATTTGGATGAGCTGCTATAGATTCTTTTTTGGATTCAAAAAGTTGGATGTTTTGTTGAAGATAGTCAAAACTGGAAGCCCAATCAGCAACAGCATAATAGTATGCACTGTTGATGTGATTGTATAGGTAGCGTGCATCGTCGTTTAATTTTTCGGATGGAAAAAATGATTTGACTTCTTTCATTATGTCATCTAAAGGGGAAAGTTCTTCTCTTGAACGAGTGATTCCTTTCGAATTTAAAATATAAAACAATCGACTTTTCATATTCCATAACTTATCAAAAGCCAAACTTTGTTCGTGATTTTGAAGGTCATTTTGAAGAATATTTTCTATTTCCTCCAAAGTGAGTGTGCTTTTACTTTCAGCAAGTTTCTTTTGTTTCAAGCTTATTTCGGCAAGTAAATTATATCGGTCGTGTTTTTGAGCGAGTTTTTCAGCACTTCGCAATTGTCTTCTGCTATGTTCGTAGAGTGATTTGTTATATAAAATATCCGCGGAGTGAATCAGGCGATAGATTTGTGCGTCTACGGATGAGTTGGCGTAAAACGAATCCAGTGCATGGAGAATTTGATCATAGAGTCGTTTTTTTGTAATCGAAAATTTGTTTAAGAATGCTTGACCTTTGAAATGTTTAAAAATGGCTTCTTCCTTGTATTCTTCTTGCTTTTCTAAATAATCAAAAAGAATAATGTAATTGTTTTCATCGCCAATAGTATGGCGTGATGCATAAAGTTTAAAATACCGTTTCTCTGATTTAGACAGGTATTTTATTAACTCATGTAGATTTTCTTTTACTTTGGTAGACATGTAAATTTTTCAGCTGAATTTTCTCTAATTTACATAGAATAAAGATGTGTGATTTTTAAAAAAATGTAAACAGTTGGTTTGATTGAGTAAACGGTTGTTGAATTATGTATAAACAAAAAAGGTGTCTAATAAGACACCTTTACTCGTATTTTTATAGTTACAACAATTATTTGTTGTTTTTCTTTTTGTTTCCGTCAGGATCATTGTTTGGATCCGTAATTTCTCCACCTACAACTGAACTACCAGTTGAAGAAGAGGATACTGTTTGTGATCTGCTTTGCATTTCACCTTGTGTTGTAGGGGAAACGTTTGGTTTAATGTCTTCTTTTTGACAAGAGACAAGAGTTAAACCAGATCCAATTAATAAGACACCAATAACTTTTTTCATGGGTGAAATTGTATTTATAACTTCAAAGGTAGAAAATTAATCTTCATCTTCCAAATTTTCAAGTGGAATTTTTAAGCAAACGTAAGTTCCATTGATTGAACGGTTAGAATCATACCTTTGGTTGGGTCCTTCTAGTTCAAAATTTTGATCAGAAAGTTTGCGTAATAATTCAAATCGTTTGCTAGTAATTTCCATGCCTTGTGATTTGTGATCTCCCATCGAATCGCGTTTTTTCTTCATACTTTCCTCAATTCCAACTCCATTGTCTTCGATGGTTATTTCGAGTCGAGATGCTACTTTTTCAACATGAATACGAATAAAACCAACTTTCGATTCGTCGGGAAGTATTCCGTGAATGATGCTATTTTCAACAAATGGCTGTAGCAACATCGCGGGCACAAGTAGTTGATCGTCATCCACAACATCGACATCGATTTCGTATTCAAATCTTCCTCTAAATCGCATCGATTCAAGCGATAAATACAATTCTAGCCGTTCAATCTCTTCGCTCAAAGGCACCATGTTGTTGTCTTCCGAAGATGAATCCAAGTTTTTTCGAATCAATTTGGCAAAATTGGTCAAGTAACGATTAGCTGAAAGTCGGTCTTGTGTATTGATGAAATATTGAATCGAATTGAGGGAATTGAAAATGAAATGTCGGTTCATGCTTGCGTTCAAACTTTGTTGTTCCAAAGTCAATAAGCGTGATTTAAACTCCAACCTTTCACGGTAATTTTTGGCTCTTTCTCGGCGGATTCGAAGTTGAAAAATCAGAATAATTAGTCCAACACTTGCCAAGATGATGATGCTGTAAAACCACCACGTTCGATAGAAAGCCGGCGTGATCGAAATGGGTAAATTGAGCTGATTGGAAATCATTCCTTCGGGCCCTATTGCACGAACCATCAAAACGTATTCACCAGATGGTAGATTGGATAATGTAAGCTGCGATGATGACAAAAGTGGAGACCATCGTTCATCTAATCCAGATAAAAAATATTGGAATTTTAATTGCTTAGCATCCTTCAATGCGATTCCGTCTAATTCAATCATAATATTGTTCATGTTGAATGGAAGAATTAATTTTCGTGGAAAACCAAAACCATCTAACTCTTCGGCATATTTGGATACAAGTGAGTCTTGAAAATTGATTTTGATTGCATCCCAAGCCAAGTGTGGTCGAATGTTTATTGGTTTTTTTGCTTCAATTTTAGTTTGAAAACAAGAAAGTCCACTTGCTGTTCCAAACCACAAATTCTCCTGTTGATCAAACCAACTAGAATTGATGTTTGATTCTAAGTTGATCATTCCATCTTCGATACCAAAACGTTCTAATTTTTGATCTGAAATCCGTTGTTCGATTGTCATGGAAAATAAGCCATGATTGGTGCCAATAAATATGTTTTTTTCAGTACAACGGACAAAGTTGACGAAATTTGCAGCTGCTTGTTTGGAGAGAGGGATGGAACTAAGGCCTTTCCCTTGAACAAAATACAAGCCATTGTCGGTGCCTATCCATAAACGATCATATTTATCAATGTCAATTGAAAAAACTGTTTTTTTTAGTCCTAAAAAGGGATTGAATCGACCGTTTTGGTATATAAATAAACCTCCGTCGGCAGCACAAATTAGTTTTCCGTTCCAGCGTTTAATCGAGCGAATTGTACCAATTTCTTCTTGCTGATCAGAAACACTTACCTTGTGAATGACATTTCCATTCGAAATGAGCGAGAGTCCATCCGAACCAGCTACCCAAATTTTACCATCCGAGTCTTCAAAAAATGCAGTCACTTTAATTCCTGGCGATCCTTTTGCTTCATCGTAAATGGTTGTTTTTCCCTTAACCCAATGTATTAATCCAGCTTCGGTTCCAAGCCATAATCCTCCTTTTTTACTTGGATGAATGGCCCAAACGGTGTTATTGGGGATTGCAAAGTTTGTAAATGTACCGGTTGATTTTTGAAAAGAAATCAGTCCTTTGTCATAGGATCCAAACCAAAAAAGGCCATTATTTTGACGGTAACTGGAAATTATTAGTTCACTTGGAATTCCGTTTTGTAATTTATAATGGATGAATTGTTCTCCTGGAAAACGGATTAAACCATTTCCTTCTGATCCAAACCAAAATGTTCCATTTCGATCTTGATACACAGCACCGATGGAATTTAGTGGAAGTCCGTTGGTTTCATTGATTTGTTTTTGTTCGGTTTTTGAGCTAATCCAGATTCCATCACGGGAGTAGGACCAGATTTTCCCATCTTTTGCCATGAAACAGCCGCGTAATGCAACTTCTTCTGGGGTTTTTGAAAACAATACCGATTTTTTTTCTTCCGGGAAAAACTGAAAAATCCCCGTATCAAAAGTGGTAAAATACAACGCTCCTTTGTATGTAGTGAGTCCAGAAATATTGAATACTTCGTTCGTTACTTTCGGGAAAAAGTTTAAGTCTTTACTTCGAAGCAATCCATCTCTGGTGGCAATGAACAATTGGTTTTCAAATACGAGTAAATCGCGCACCCTGTTTTGATCTGTATTCGACAAACTGAGATGGGAAATTCCCCCATTTTTTAGGAAAAATAACCCTTCTCCGTTGGTTGCAATGACCAAACTATTTTGATACGAAACGATGGAAGATACACTGACATTTTTGTATTTTTCACCCAAACTCCAATTTTTGAATTTCCCATTGGAATAGACAGAGACTCCCCCTTCATGTCCAATCCAAAGTTCGTTTTGCGTGAAATCTAATGAAGTTATTCGGTTGTTGAATAAACCATTTTCTCGAGAAAAATTGACAAATTGAACCCCGTTGTAACGAGAAAGGCCACCCAAAGTTCCGATCCACAAATATCCTTTTTCGTCTTCCGTTATCGATGTTACTTGTGACTGTGGAAGTCCTTGTTCAAGTGAATAGGAGACAAATGAATAACGTTGTGCAAAGGAACTTACGCCTGCAAAAAAAAGAACGAGACAAACTATATATCGAAGCATCTTAGTCTTTCAGTAATTTCATGAAATCAGATACTCGGTTTCGCGCTACAGGAATTCGCGTTCCACCTTTTAATACAGCAAAATGCCCATCTTCATTTAAGTATTCTACCAAACGATTCAGGTTGATAATGTGTGATTTATGGACACGGAAAAATTTTGCTGGATCAAGGATGTTTTCATATATTTTCAATGTTCGGGTATCCAAATAACGTGTTCCGTCTTCGAAATAAATCGTTGTACAATTTCCACTTGCTTCCAAATGAGTGATGGTGTCGTCTTCCACAATTTTCAATCCACGTGTGTGTGAAATCGCAATCCGATTGGTTGGCTTGTTGTACAATAAACTTTGAGACAAGTTTTTTAAAGACCGGAAATAAGTAACAAAATTTTGTGGATCGTCGGCAAAAATCTTTTTAGCGTCCACCAATTTGTCGACAGCAGCGCGCAAATCATCGATATCGATGGGTTTTAAAATGTAATACACAGCACTTGCATTGAAAGCTCGAAGTGCATAATCTTTGAAAGCGGTAACAAAGACAACAAGGAAATCTTTGTTTTCAACCTCTTCTAGTAATTCAAATCCTTCTGCTCCACTTGGCATCCGAATATCTAGGAAAATGACATCTGGTTTAGAAGCTTCGATAATTGCTTTTGCTTGGTCTTTGCCTGAAGCTTCGCCAATTACTTCAATTTCCGGACAATATTCTTCAATCATCATTTGCAAATTCTTTCTTGCAAATTCTTCGTCGTCTATAATTAATGCTCTCATTTTCATTTTTGTTTGTTTTTGGATGAATCATTGTGCTGGTATACAATCATTCACGTAGTTTAACTGGTTTTCTGTTTTACATGTAAACCGAAGTTAAAAAAATAAAATTAAGATAATTTCTTATTTGCTACAGATTAACCCTAGATTAAAACCATTAACATTTCATTAACGACCATTAACTCAATAAAGGAAACCATACAGATTATATTTTTTTAACAAAGTTAAGAATCGCTTATTTTCGTTCTGTTAAAACATGTACTCAAAACCTAAAACGAAGCGTATGAAAAATGATTTACTCAAGCAGCCAAATTTTATTTGGATTTTTAATGATAACGGGAACTGAAAAGTTTCCGTTTTTTTTTGACCTTTGATTCATGGAAAAAAAGGAAAAGGTCTATTGTATTCCCGGTTTGGGCGCAGATCATCGGATTTTTGATCGAATTCAACCAGAGTCGATTGACTTTCTTCCGGTGCATTGGGTTATACCCGAAGCTGCCGAAACATTAGCCCACTATGCTAAACGCCTCGCAGATCAAATTCCAGATGATTCCCCTTGGATAATGGGTGTTTCGTTTGGAGGTATGTTGGCTGTTGAGATTGCAAAAGTTAAACCGAATGCGAAATTGATTTTACTTTCATCGGCTCAAACAAGTAAAGAGATTCCTTTTATTCTTCGCTTGTTGGTTGCTATTCGTTTAGATAAATGGATTCCAGCCTTTTTTCTGAATCAAGTCAATCGCTTGGTGTTTTGGTATTTCGGATGTCGTACAAGTGCATCGAAAAATTTATTGCGTTCTTTCATCAAACAAACCGATCCTGCATTTCTCCGCTGGGCAGTACGTGCCATTGCAAAGTGGGAGTCGCATACAAAACCAATAACTTGTTTTCAAATTCACGGAACAAAAGATTGGGTTTTACCTGATTCAACATTCAAACAAGGCACAAAAATCAATGGCGGAGGACATTTTATGGTTGTTGATCAAGCGGAAAAGGTGAAGACTTGGTTGCGTGCTATTTTTCATTGTAAATAGGTTGGTTTCCAGATTATTTTTATTTTTTTTAATTTATATATTTGTAATAATAAAAGCCAAAACATGCCTTTTTTTGATATATTTGGCTGTTATTAATACGAAAACAATGAGTTTGATTGGACGATTAAAGGAACGACAAATTCTCGAGCAAGCACTTCAAAGTGCACAGTCTGAATTAATTGTTGTATATGGAAGAAGACGTGTAGGTAAGACTTTTTTAATTCGGGAGACCTATAAATCAGTGATTTGTTTTGAGTTGGTTGGGATGTATAAAGTTTCAACGAGAGAACAATTGAAGCTTTTTCAGCAAACATTATATCATTTTTCTTCACAAAAAATGAAAGCACCAACCAATTGGATGGAAGCTTTTAATCAGTTGAAAGCATATTGTGATACACTCAAAGGAAAGAAAAAGAAAGTACTTTTTATTGATGAATTTCCATGGCTCGATAACAATAAATCCAGTTTTTTAAAAGCTTTTGATCATTTTTGGAATGCGTATATTTCCAAGCGGACCGATTTCGTTGTGGTAATTTGTGGATCTGCCGCTGCATATATGATCAATAAAATTATCCGAAATAAAGGTGGTTTGCATAATCGTTTGACTGATAAAATCCGTGTCGAACCATTTAATTTGAACGAAACGAAAACCCTACTCAAGCACAATCGGGTAAAATTAACTGATTATGACATCTTGATTCTTTACATGGTGATGGGTGGAATTCCGCATTACTTGCAAAAAATTCGACCTGACGAAAGTGCTATTCAAGCCATTGATCGACTTTGTTTTGAAAAAGATGGCTTTCTACGCAACGAATTTAAAGATGTCTTTGCATCCTTATTCGGTTTGGCTGACAATCATGAAACAATTGTTCGTGTTTTGGCTACAATTCGTAAAGGATTGTCACGTAATGAACTGTTGAAACGGGCAAAATTACCATCCGGTGGAAATGCAACGAGAACCTTAAACGAGCTGGAAGAGTCAGGATTTATCGAGCAATATTTGCCCTATTCAGGAGTGAAAAACGCTTTATATCGCTTAAAAGATGAATACTGTCATTTTTATCTTGCGTACATCGAAAAAAGTAAACCCTCTAAAAATGGAATTTGGAATAAGTTGCAAAATCAGTCTTCTTTTTCTAGTTGGTCGGGTTATACTTTTGAAACCATTTGTATCAAACACATCGAACAAATCAAAGAGGGACTCAAAATCGCTGGAATTTATTCGACAACAGGAAGTTGGCTGGAGAAGAATAGTTCATCGGGTGCTCAAATTGATTTACTCATTGATCGGGATGATCATGTAATCAATTTGTGTGAAGTGAAATTTTACAAGGATGCTTTTTCAATCAACAAAAAATATGCAGAAGAATTGCGACATAAAATAACTATTTTCAAAGAAATAAGTCAAACTCGAAAAAATGTATTTCTAACATTTATAACTACTTACGGTTTAAAACAAAATGAGTATAGCCATGAATTAGTACAAAATAGTTTGACTTTAGAATGTTTATTTTTGTAATAATAAAAGCCAAAACTATCTATTTTTTACCTTATTTGGCTGTTATTATTACGATTTTTATTCGTTGTTGGTCGTTTTAATGAACATTTGACATGAAAAAACACGCACGTTTTTCGAATTGTAAATAAAGTTAGCATGTAACATTCTCCTTACTTTCCGTTATTTTTGTATAATCACTTTTCCATCTGCATGCGCGTAATTATTTTGGCATTCATTCTTTTTTCTTTTCAACCTGTGTTTTCACAAGTAAAAGTGAAGTCGAACGATAACTTACAAACGGCTGTGAGAAAAATCACCAAGGACGCGACTTCTGATTCATTGAAAATTGAAGCAATTTACACATGGATCACCAACAACATTGCCTACGATTACACCAGTTTTTTATCCGGTGAACCGTATGCTTTTCAATCTCCAGAAAAAGTGTTGAGTCGCCGAAAAACTACCTGTACCGGATACGTGAATTTAATGCAAGCCATGTTGCAACAGGTTGGAATCGAATCATTCGAAATCGAAGGAATGACCCGGGATGTTACGCTCGGGCGATTAGATGCATTTTATTATTCGACACATGCTTGGTTGGCTTTTCGTTGCAACGGAACGTGGTACGCATGCGATCCAACGTGGGATTCCGGTTACATCGGAATGATGGAAAAGAAGAAGAAAAATTCATTTCGACTTCGGGTTGCTGGGTTTTGGGTTCGTGTCGCAAATGTTTTTCGAAGAAAATCCAGAAAGCGTCAGACATCGGTTGAAGTAACTAACATTCAGACCTATTTTAAAGTAGGTTTTATTCAACAACCAACGCGAACGTATTTTTTCGCCCCGATTGGAAACTTTCAACAAACGCATTTGAGTTCTGTAGCGCACATGCAAATGAGTTCGGATCCTTTGAGTGTCAACGAATTTCTTTGTCTCGATAGCATTCCCGTGAAAATAGATTCGATTGGTTCTTTTCCATTTCAATCGGTTAATAATCAATTTTCTTCACTCGATTTGGAACAACGAAGTTTGTGGATGGCTGACTCCGTTTTGAGATTTAGTAAAAGGAATTACACCGATCGAACCATTCATTTGTACAATCATTTTCGGATGAAAAGTACAGTCAAAAATCGAAATTTAGAGCATATTGAATTGTTGCTTGCAGAAGTCGATAGTGTACTGTTGAATAGCGAACGCTCTTTAGTTGTTTTAAAGGGATTTGAACAGAAGAAGCGAGCAGAAATTTTGCATCATTTTCAATTGGAACGTACTTTTCAGCGCAATCAACAGGTGAAAATGCGGTTTCTGGATAACTTGAAAGCCAACGCCAAATCCATTTACGATCGAGGAAAAAATAACTACGAAATGCGCGAACTTCCCTATTTGGAAAATGCCTTGGTTCGTTTGGATTTTTCTAAAACGACACTCGATCCCGATTTTTCGCCAGAGAACGAACCGGAATTAGTTCGAAAATTCATCGGTCAGTTTGATTCGTTGACCAAAGAAACAAACAAGTTACAAGAAAAGACTTTGTTGCAGGGGGTGAATTACATCGAGCAATTTCAGCAAAAAACCAGCGATGTGGAGATGCTTTTTTATCACAAGCTAAATTTGATGTTAAATCGAAGTTTTGATAAAGAAGCCAATATTTTAGTGAATGATTCATTGCTTGATCGTGAGTTGCAACAATTGATTTTCTTGGTGCGAGATAGTTTGATCGGATTGACAGCAAGTAGAAAAAGCATGCGTCAGGTTATGCAACTCGATAAATGGGTGCGCGATGTGGAAAAGTCGATTCCCGAATGGAAAAAGAAATACCCAAACTGGGATGAAAAAGCCTTTCGCGGGTATCTTTATTTGGGCTTGGATAGTCTATTTCGGAAAGAAATCAACGTGGTTCAGGATCGGCTAGAAAAAGCGGAAATTGTTCAAGTATACTTAGCCAAAACAGGTGGGAAAAAGCTTCAGTTTTTGCAAAAGTATTTTCAAGCCCAAACACAAGTTCGTGTCAAAAGACATACGCACATTCACAAAGAATTGTATGCGTTTATCAATCGACCCAAAAAAGTCATTTCCAACATCCGAAAAAATGCCAAAACCCAAAAAGTACAATTGAATCAACTGGCAAGAGAAATGAAAAAAACGAAGAGGTAAATGCAAAGCAATAATAAATATCGTTTGACTATTTGGTTTGTTATATTTTTGTCATTTTTAAATGCACAAGAGAATCCACCTTATAAAATAGATACAATTTGGCATTCAAATGGTCAGGTTCAATCCATATATGAAATCAATTCTGAAAATCAATTCTGTGGTTTTTACAAGGAGTTTGACACGTTGGGAAATATTTATTACGAAGGGAATTTCATCTTTAAAGATACGGTGGAATGTGTTCAATGCTATGACGGCTCACCACAAATTTATTCAACCCCTGGGCAATGGGAACAGTTTTATTTCTTAAATAAAGTAAGTGTTCGAATTGGGGAATGGAAATTCTATCATTCGAATGGTCAAATTGAAATGATTGGAACTTATTGTGACAAAATGCATGTTTATAGCGGAACTGTTGAGCCATATGTTTGGGAGAAAGAAGAAAATCATCCTATTAGTACACCTGTAAATGGTTATATTTCTTATGAACCAGTAAAATGTGGTCAATGGAATTATTTTGATGCGCAAGGAGCAAATTATTTAACAGAAGAATATGTGAATGGAACATTAGTGTATAAAATCGAACGTCAATGAATGGACTTTATTTTCAAAAAGCAACCAATTTTCAATTTCAATGCACCTTTTTCTCATTCGAAGGAATTTTTGTACCTTTGTACTCAAATTTTTTGGTTTAGTAGGGAAAAAAAGGATCATGACAGAATCCGATTACCTGAAAGACTCATTTTCCTCAAAATAAATGGCATCAGATAATTTCGTAGATTACGTAAAAATACATGTTACTTCTGGAAACGGTGGAGGAGGTTCTACCCATTACCGAAGAGAAAAATACATTCCTCAAGGTGGGCCCGATGGAGGTGACGGTGGTCGAGGTGGACATATCATCGTTCGTGGAAATGCACAATTGTGGACACT
>CAYRMV010000103.1:0-11416 GCA_964425255.1 uncultured Flavobacteriales bacterium | reverse complement strand
CGCTTCCAGTTTGTTCACGGTTTCCACTTGATTCAAAATAAACCAACGATTTGTTGTAATGACTCAATGCGGAAGAAAAATCAAGTTGACTTTGATACAAGTCGCCTAAAAATTTGTTGGCTAAGCCCAAACCATCCACATCTTCTAAACGCTGTAAGGTATAAATGGCACTTTGAAGGGAATTTTTCGAATCGGCGTATTTTTTTTCAATTAATTGCAAAGATCCCAAGTAAATGTTCGCTTTCGCTTCGTTTCGTTCGTAATGAATCCGTTGAGCAATGTCCAATGCTTGTCCAAAATACAGACGAGCTTCACGGTAATTGAGAATTTGCATTTGGGCTATTCCAAGCTCAACAGAATATTCACTTGCCCTCGCTTGCAGTCCTGATTGAACAGCTAATTGCAAAGCGATGAGGTTTTTAGAAACACTAAGTTCTACTTGACCAAAGTAATCATAGACTTTTGCAAGACAATTGATGGATTTGGATGTAATTTCTTTGCTCGAAGAACGTCGACCATATTGGATGGCTTCATTGACAAAAAACAAGGAGGAATCTTTTTGATTCAAATGCATTTTTTGTTTGGCAAATAAAATCAGGGATTCCGCTGTTTCTGCATTGTTTCTTAATTTTTTGGATAGTCTAAATGATTCTCGTAAATAGTATTCAGCTTGCTCAAATTCTCTGTAGTAGGTATGAAATTCTCCCAAAAGTTGATATACTTTTAACTTCACAATAGGATGAATATCTGATGATAAATATGCTTGAAAACTCAGTACTTTTTTGAAGTAAAGATCGTTGTTTCCCTTTATCTTGTCTAATTCAGCATCAAATAGTTGAATGAAAAAATGGGTCGAATCGGAAACCGAATTTTGAAGTTCAATTAACTTAGGTCTTATCGAGTCTGCTTTGAGAATGTCATTTTGTTGAAAATACTTGCCTAAAGCGAGGAGTTTTTTTGCTTTTTCGTTGCTGTTTTTGCTTTTTTTGATCGCCAACCTCAAATCTCTTTCTTCTTTGTTTTGACTATAAACCAAAACGAGATTTGAACTTACAAAAAGCACAAACAAAAGAAATAAAATGCGTCTCAGAGAATTCATATCACGTTTACGAAGATATTGTTTTTTCCTCAGCAAAGTAGATTTTGGAAGAGAGAAATTTTGAAAACAAGGTGAAAACCAGTGAATCAGAATTCATTTTGAATGGAAATAAATCAACCGATTAATTTAGAGTGATTCTAAATTAATTTATTTGACAAAACTATGACAATCATTTGTGCGTATGTATGCAACTTTGTAACTAGAATGGATCGAACACTATGTTAGAACAATTTCACATTATCGCATTTACACACCACAATTTTGACGTCAGTGAAATAGGCAAATTGCATATTCAAATCGACAATCAAAAAGAAAGACTTTCGACTCTCAAAGAAGAGTTGCAACTTTCTGAATTGATGTTTCTTTCTACTTGCAATCGTGTTGAGTTTTTATTTTGTACAAAACAAGTTGTTAACGAGTCATTTATATCTGCTTATTTCCATCAATTGTATGCTGATTTGTCTGAAGAAACGATTCAAAGTTTCATTCAAGCAGGAACAGTTTACAATGGACTTTCTGCCGTTGAACACATTTTACAAGTTGCTTCCTCCATCGATTCGATGATAGTAGGTGAACGCGAGATCATCACTCAAGTTCGCAATGCATTTGAAGATTCCAAGAAAATGGAGTTGACTGGCGATTTTATTCGATTGGTCATGCGTCACACTGTGGAAACAGCCAAACGAGTTTATACAGAAACGAATATTGCTCGAAAGCCTGTTTCAGTTGTTGCTTTAGCATATCACACACTTCGTGATATGAACATGCCTTTGGATGCGCGCATTTTGATTGTTGGTGCAGGTACAACGAACACGAACATGAGTAAGTTTTTGAAAAAGCATGGATTTAAGCATTTTGCTGTATTTAATCGTACTTTCTCGAAAGCAGAAACGCTTGCAAAAGATTTGAATGGAGAAGCATTTCATTTATCTGATTTAAGTTCTTATTCAAAAGGATTTGATTTAATTATCACTTGTACAGGTGCAGAACGACATATCATTACACCCGAAATTTATCTCAATTTGTTACAAGGAGAAGATTCCAGAAAGGTGATTATTGATATTGCCATTCCGCATGATTTGGATCCACAGATTGTTCAAAATCACAATGTCACGCACATTTCGGTGGATGTTCTGCAAAAATTATCAGATCAAAATTTACGTGAACGTTCCAAAGAGATAACGCATGTTGAAGAAATTTTACTGGAAGAAATCCTCAATTTTCAACACATTCACAAAGTGAGAAATGTCGAAATTGCTATGCGCCAAGTTCCGACTATGGTGAAAGAAATCAAGTCAACTGCTTTGAATGAAGTGTTTAAAAATGACTTGGCTCGCTTAGACGATGATTCACGCGAAGTACTAGATAAAATCATTGGTTACATGGAAAAAAAGTACATGAGTATGCCAATGAAATTAGCCAAAGAAATCATGTTAAAACCGTGATTTAATTAAACGAAAAAAATGAAACACATCATCATAGGATCACGCGGTAGCGACCTTGCTTTGTGGCAAGCAAATCACGTGAAATCAAGACTCGAAAATCTTGGAAACACGGTTGAAATCAAAGTAATTGTAACACAAGGTGATGCGATTCAGCATTTGAGTTTTGATAAACTAGAGGGCAAAGGATTTTTCACCAAAGAAATAGAAAAAGAATTGTTGGATAAAACGATCGACTTGGCCGTTCATTCACACAAAGATCTAGAAACTAATCCTCCTGCAGGTTTGATCATTGCTGCTGTTTCAGAAAGAGAGGATCCATCTGAACTATTGCTGATTCGCAAAGAAAAAGTAGATGTTTCTCAAGCTTGGAATTTGTCAGAAAATGCCATTATAGGTACTTCATCAGCACGAAGAAAATCACAAGTGGTTCGTTACAGATCTGATTTAACCATTCACGATTTACGCGGAAATGTTCCGACACGAGTTCAAAAGTTGCGCGATGGAAATTACGATGCGATTCTTTTAGCCAAAGCAGGTGTAGATCGCTTGGAATTGGATTTGTCGGATTTACATGTTGAAGTTCTAGATCCAACTGAATTTATTCCTGCACCAGCACAAGGAGTTTTAGGCTTGCAAATTCGTGAAGAAGACACCGAATTGTTTGAGATTTTACAACATATAAACCAAACGGATGTTGCATTGAAAATCGGAGTAGAACGCAAAGTACTCAACTTAATGCAAGGTGGATGTCAGTTGCCTTTGGGGGTATATTGCCCAGATCCAGAAAATGTATATGTTTCTCATGCTAAAAATTGGGAAGATGGTGCAAGCTGGAATTTGTATGAAGTGGAAGACATTGAAGACATTGCCGAGATTATTGTAGCAGATTTGAATCAAGAAGAAGAGGTATGAAACGATTTTTGCTGACAAAACACATGGGCGATGTCAGCGAAAAGTTGAAGGAATATTGTAAAGAAGCTTCCATCTATTTGGTAGCAGATGCATTTATTTCTTTTCAATCTATTCCAGCTGAAAAATTACCCGAGTTTGACGTTATCTTTTTTGGAAGTAAACGAGCTGTTGATTTTTTTCTCGAACAATTTACACTTTCTTCAGACAAAAAAATTGCTTGTATTGGTCAAACGACTGCCAATCACTTGATTCAGCTTGGATTTTCTGTTGATTTTTCTGGACAAGAAGCAGGAAACGCGACAGAAGTAGCTTTACGATTGAAGGAATGGTTGGGATCACGAAAATTGTTAGTTGCCCGTTCCGAACAAAGTCAACGATCAATTCCCAAAGTGATTTTAGCGAATCAATTGGAGGAACTCGTGGTTTATCAAACCATACTGAAACCGATTCAATTAGAGATTCAACCTGAAGTTATTGCGTTCACAAGCCCTTCGAATGTTCAAGGATTTTTACTTAAAAACGCAATTCATCCAAATCAAACAATCATTGCCTGGGGAACAACTACCCGCTCTTTCTTGGAAGAAAAAGGATACACAGTTCACCATACGCTTCGAACGGCGTCAGAGGAGGAGTTGGTTTCCATCCTCTAATTCTACTCACAAACAGGGACTTGTTTGTCGTTAAAAACATCAATGTCTTTTTTGTATTTGGTCAGTAATGTACGTTGTTCGTTGCAAGTTAGGAATTTTTCAAGCAAATCGTAGTTCCATTTTCGTTCGGATGGAGGAAGTAAATGGAATTGTTCATAAGCAAACGCAGCCCATACTTTTTGTTCTTTTTTAGACCAAGAAGAAGTTGCAAATAAAAACTCATTGTTTAACGAATGAAGTTTGTTTTTAACGCAAGAACTTTTTCTCATTTGCTGGATAAAATCAAAAACAATGTTTCGGTTTCCATGCGCTTTTAAAAAGCGAAGATAGCTTGTAATTTGATCTTGTTCTCCACGAGGAAGTTGACAGAAATTTTGCTGTTTTTTCTGTACAGCTTGGATCATTTCTTTTTTAGTCTTTGCGTCAAGAGGAATTTGATTCAATTGAATTCTTGTCTCAAAATAGGTTAAATCACCTTGGTTTTGAAATTGTTTAAAAGCGAGTTGATCTTCTTTTATAATGGCATCTTTTCCGCCAAGTAAATACGTTTGTCTAATTAAAGAAGGGGGATCAAAGTTTGCACGATGAGCTCGAACAGATTGTATAGCTTTGTTTCGCCAAGCTTTGGAAGTTCGGTTGTGAAGGATGATTTTTTCCTCTTCCGAAGAATTAATCCCAAGACGATCACCGGAAGAAATGCTTTCCAAAAAAGCCCAATTGAGTTCGTCTTCTGGTTTCACTGAGGTCAAAATGGAGCTAAGTGTTTTTCCAGTTATAAAAAGTCCCTGCTTGTCGCCTTCTATGAAACGCAAAATTTCTTGTCTAGGAGAGGGTTCATTTTCTAAATTGAGTGTAGACCATTCAGGAATTTGATTTACTTCAGATGCTAGAAGGGGCGCTTTGGAAACAAAGTGATTTCCTTTGAAAACGCCAAAAATAACAACCAATTGATCTTCATATCCTATGGCAACTTGCGTTCTTTTTTTGGAACGTTTGATTTGAATTTTATTTATAATTGGTTTTAAATCTTCTTCTTTATGACTCGCAATTTCATGGAGAGTTTTGCTTTCGCCATCGATAATCGCAGAAAAAACAACCGCATAATCGTAACTTACCGTTCGTTCAAATAAACGTTGATCATTCCGTCGACTTGTCCTTACTTCCTGTAGTTCAACGAGTATATCCATGGTTTTACCAGCATGAAGAAATACAAAACGTTCGGATGCGAGAACATCTTTTGTCACGATGGTTTTACACGAACTAAAAGAAGTAAGAATGAGAAGAAAAAAAACAAATTTGTACATGATTCTGAATTAGGAATAGTGAATTTCCGCTTCGTCGATGAGGTTTTGACCGCGCATTTTTAAAAACAATTGAATCAATGCTACTACATCTTTTTCACAATAAATTTTGATTCGTTCCAATCCACTTTCGTAATCACTTTTGTCATTTTCATAGTAAACACGAGCCACATCCGCACCAGAGATATCGTTTTTCGGCGTTGGAATTCCGAAGACATGACACAAAAGGGCAAGTGAAGTAAACGCTTTGTAATCACCAAATTTCCATAATTCCATGGTGTCAAGATGAGCAATTTCCCATGGTTTTTTACCAGCAATGTTGAGGATGTTTGGAAGTCGAATTCCATGAATCAACAAACGACGACAAATAAAGGGAATATCAAATTCTTTGGCATTATGGCCACAAAGTAAATGATAAGGAGAATTATAGTGTTCTTCGATTAATTGTACAAATTGACGCAACAACGTTTCTTCATCATCGTGGTAAAACGATTTCATGCGAATTTGGCTACCTGTTCGTGTTTCTCGAACAAAACCGACTGAAATACAAATGATTTTTCCAAATTCCGCATAAATTCCTGCACGATCAAAAACCTGTTCAGCTGTGGTCGTTTCATTTTGGAGAAATTTAGTTTTTGCTTCAAACAATTTTTGAGTTGTCTCATCCATTGCTTGAAAAGAAGGGTGTTGTGGTACTGTCTCAATATCGAGAAATAATACTTTTTCGAGGTTAACTTTTTCTAACATGAATTTTCATTTGGTTGATTGAAGATAAAAAGAAATTTTGAATATTCGATTTTCCATCTGCATTTTTATCGTTGAAGATTACGTCTTTTGTTTTCTTTTTTGGAAGTAAAACCCAATCCAACCCACTAAAACGAGTAGAATAGAAACAAATGCAAAATTCCACTTCCATTGCGTATATTGACTTGTTTGTAAGAAAAGTGAGTCAGGAATGGTAGGATAGGATTCAAATATGGTTTGAATGTTACCATTTTCCAAAAAATCGAACAAACCAGCGAGTAAAGGCAAAACGATTAAAAAACGCAAGCGCTGAATTTTACCTGCCGAAAGAGACCGAAATAAAAAGGCAAGAGAAATACTTAAGAAACTCATGTAAACGAGCGGATAAATTGTGTCAGCAATTCGATTAAAATCAGCTGCATATTGCATTGCTTCATCGTTGTATTCGGCAAGAATTTTCCTGGCATCGCTTGGTTTGTAAGCATATTGTAAATCCAGTATTTCTACTTTTTTACTTGCTTTTTCTTCTATTTTTCGTGCACCGTAAGGCATTAAAATACTGGCACAAAGTACATATAAAATGAGTGAAATCCAGAGGTTTCGTTTGGTTCCAATTTTTTCGATCATGACACTTTTTATATTTGACTATTGCAATCAAATATAAAGCAAATTGATCACTTCGTTTAAATTTCTTACATTCGAAGAAAATAAAAGAACGACCATGATTCGATTTTCATACACCATTCTGTATGTGAAAGATGTAACTAAAGCAGTTGAATTTTACGAACAAGCATTTGGTTTTTCTCGGAAATTTATTAGTCCTGACAATGATTATGGTGAACTGAATGTAGGAGAAACAACCCTGTCGTTTGCATCTGTTTTGTTAGCGAATTCTAATTTAAAAGACGGTTTTCAAGAAAGTGATTTAACTCAGAAACCATTCGGAATAGAAATCGGATTTACAACCGATGATGTTGATTCAACACTAAAGAAGGCACTTCAAGCCGGAGCAATGCTTGCGGAATCACCTAAAACAAAACCTTGGGGGCAGGTTGTGGCATATGTCCGCGATTTGGATGGATTCTTGGTTGAAATTTGTACGCCAATGGGTTAAGAGAAGGGCATTTGATTTTATAACTTCTTTTATGTGTAATTATAAAATTTAAGTAGATGAAAAAAAAGAGTAAAATCTGGTTGTTTTCAGGATTTATGTTCCTGTTTTTACTTCCTTTTTTTGGACAACTCTATTTTTTTCCATCGATCAAAAATGAACGAATTCTTCCACTTGTTTTTGCTTCCAGGTATGTACCAGAGGAGGCATTCAGGTTTGATACAACTTTTTTGTCGAATGACGCTACTAAACGAAATTATTTGAAAATTGAGTTGGATGGCAAGGATGATCTTCAAAAAGTGTTGATTTTCAAAGATAAACTTCGAAGAATGAATGTTTCGCATGATACATTAAATGGAATTCAGTTAACATTTTTGAATGAAGCAACTTTTGGAACTTTTATATCCTGTATTAATTGGTGTAAAAAAGAAAAACAGCGAATCTTTGTTCCATTTGAAAATAATGTTTGGATTTTCCACACAAATTTGACGCAAGATAAACAAGATAGGAATGAACAATTTATCAATGAAATTAATCTTAGTAATGAAAAAAAATTACAGAAAAGGATTGATCAAACGATGTATCATTCGTATTTCCAACTAATTTTTGGATCAGTTGGAATCTATTATTTGTGTTTTTTCGCCACGCTTTTTCTTCATCAGAAAACGAAGATATTTAGAAGATTAATTCGATTTTCTTAACCATCTTGGCAAAATAAGCGCACCAATAAACAAGTAAGGGAAATAAGAAATTAAGCGCCAAATAACAGCTAATCCTGCCAATAATAAGGCAGATTCAGTAAAAGGAGACATCAGTTCGCCAAAAGCATATTCTGCAACACCACTTGCACCGGGAGTTGGACTAATGAGCATGAATAACCACAAAACCAATTGTTTACCTAGTACAAAAAAATGATCGAAAAAGGAGAGATTCAAAAATGCCGCTAGCAAGCAATTGATAACTAAATAACGCGATATCCATGAGCCCAAAGTAGCGCCAAAACTAGAGAACCAAAATTTCCACGGTTCATTTCGGAGTTCTAAGGAAGTTGTTTCGATTTCAACACCCGTTTGAATGGCTTTGTTACGTGCTTTTTTCAAAAATGGCAATCGGAAAAGGAAACTTAAAAATCGTCCGATAAGTTTTGGATAATAGAAAATGCTCAAAAACAACAAGAAACAGACGAAAGCAATTGCCGTAAATCCGATCCAGAAAACCCATTCAACACTAAGATTTGATCCCGAATTAGATGGGAATAGAGTAGAGGGAGAAAGGAATAAAAAGACAAATGGAATCATCAACACATAAAACAAATTATCCATCATGGCAGTGATAACTACAATTGCAGTAGAACGACCCAGTGGAATTTTTTCGCGATGAAGAATAAACATGGCTACAGCAGAACCACCCACAACACCGGGAGATAATGCAGAAGCAAATTCCCAAAGCATAATGGTTTGAAAACTAGCGTTCCAAGTTAGTTTTTTTTGAGTTAATACGCGAATACGAATCATGTAAAACAAATCCCTTCCAAACATGCAAATGAGAGCAAGAAACAGCCAAAAATAGGATTGTGTGTCCCATTTAATTTGTTGAATTACGTCGCTTATTTTTTGTTGTCGAAAATTTCCATTCGAAGAAAGTTGAAATTCAGGTATTTGTTTTTTTCCATCGCGATTTAGATCAACCCATCGATGCGTTCCACCAGATTGAACCGAAATGTAATCAACTTCTTGTAAACTATTCCATACCATCCAAGCCGCAATTACGATTCCTAAGCCAATGGCAACAAACATTTTCCAACCACTAAACGCACGTTGAATTGTATGTTGCTCTTGATTCATAACGTTGAATTTTCAATTGGCTCCACTTCAATATCCCAATTAGCACGGATTTTAATTTCATCCGGAAAAAACAGGCGATTTTCGGGTTGTTTCTTTTTGAAAACCGATCCTTTGTTCCAAATTCCATCTTGGTTTTCGTCCACATAACCTTCCAAACGATAGGTTCCAGGTTCCAATCTGTCCCATTTAATAATGGAATCATTTGTTGCATATAAACGAGTAACGCGCACCAGTTCTTTTTCTTTGTATAATTCTAAAACACGATTTTTATCTTGATTCTTCACCTTTAAGAACAAGATTCCAAATGATTTATCTTGTTTTATATTTACTGAAAGATCAATCGGATTATTTGTTTTATTTTGATTGAATTTCAGGCCTTTGGTAGCAATTTGAACGCGAACAGTTTCTTCTTTATTGGTTGGTATCCAAACCGCAAGTTGATTCGGTTTCGTTTGCCAAAAAAGTGCTTTTATTTGTGAGGAGTCGGGTAGAAGTACTTGACAAAAAGCAGTATCGATTTGGGTTATAACTCCCGTGAAGTCTAGTTTTAACGTGTCTCCAGCTTTTAATGAACCTACTTTTAAGTTGGAACGGAAAGTAGGCACTTTGTTGCGTTCTTTTTCAGATGTCCGAACAGAAAGTGTATCCGACAATAAGCGATTTTGAACCACTATTTGTTGCACATCCATGCTGTTTTGAATAAAAAACCCAATAGAGTCAGAAGACCAGCGATCCAAATTTTCAACTTTTGAGCCGTTCAAAAAAACGGATGAAGTATCCAGTCCAAATGTTGCTCCAAGACGGATGTATTCAGGTCCTTCAAATAATTTTGTACGAATTTTAGGTTTCAAATTACCTTCTGAAACACGAATTTTTAACGTGTCATTTTGCATATTATGCAATGAAATTCGCTCCGAATAAAATCCGTTAGATTCTGATTCTTGAGGAAGTAAATCACGGTTCAAATCATCGAACACAACAAGTTGATAATTTCCTTCTTTTAAGAATGCAAAATGGATGTTTCCTTCTTTATCGCTTTGAGAAAAGTAAACAGGTTTTCGAAACAAAGTACTATCTCCATCAGCAAACAATCCAGCAACCAAATTGGCTTGTGGGCGATTCGTTCGAGCATTGAGCACAAATGCGTTCAAGTGCAAGGAATCTATAAATGTTCCTGTTGAAAAAACATAGCGCATAAGGGAGTCATTACCTACACTAAAATCTTGTATAGCTCTGTTTAATGTCAACGAATAAGTGGTGTTTGGTTTGAGTTCACCTTCAAAATCTAGTATCAACGATTTTTTAGAAACTTTCGCTGTAATTTTTGCGTCAGCAGGCATGAGACGAATATTTTCCGAAGGATTATTCAGTTTGACATACTCATCGAATACAATAACGACTTGATTAGCTTGAAAAGAAATGGTACCATTTTCCGGGGTTGATTTTTTTACTTTAGGAGCTTTTTTGTCATCAGGCCCTCCCGTAATTGTACCCATTTGAGCACAACCTACAAATAAAAACCCCAGGATTAAACTGCTAAATTTTCTCCTAACCATTGACATAATTTTTCAAGATATTGAACATCAATTTCATCAAAATCGGCTAGTAGATCACTATCTACATCGAGTACGCCAATGACTTCTCCCTGACGAAAAATCGGTATAACAACTTCACTTTTAGACATGGAACTACATGCAATATGACCTGCGAAAGCATCAACATCTTTCACTAATTGGGATTTGCCGGTTTCCCATGCTGTACCACATACGCCTTTTCCTTTTGCAATTCGGGTACAGGCCAAGGAGCCCTGAAATGGGCCGAGTACCAATTCATCATCTTTAACCCAATAAAATCCTACCCAGAAAAAATTGAAAGTCATTTTTAGAGCGGAAGAGACATTCGCTAAATTGGCTACCAAATCGGTTTCGCCGTTCACCAAAGCTTCAATTTGTGGAAGTAAAGATTCGTATTTTTCTCGACGAGTTTGTCCTTGAATTGTTAATTCTTCTGCCATAATATAACAAAAATAAGCAGAAATTTTGAGAGGACAGATTATTTAAATGATGAAAAGAAGTTTAGATTGTTGTAAATCATGAAAACATAGTTATAATTTATTTTGGGAAAAAGCAATCAATGAAGATGCAAAATTTAGTTTTTTGTTTAGCTTTATTGAGAAAAAGTTTGATTTTCAATTTTTATACGTGGAGGTAGATAAATGGAAATATTAAAATCTTTGTAAAATCAACTACTTAAAGGTTGTTTAACCGTTAACAAACTTCTTTTTAAACTAATATATTGGGTGGTTCTATG
>CAYRMV010000102.1:0-11521 GCA_964425255.1 uncultured Flavobacteriales bacterium | reverse complement strand
GCTTGGCAGTTTGATCCGAGTTGTGCCGATACGTTTTCGGTCTTGATTTCCGTCTACGACAGCTTGGTGGTGCAAATCCCGAATGTGTTCACTCCCAACCACGATGGCAACAACGATTTTTTTGGGGTAACGGTCAACCGCCCATGCGCAATTTCGTTTTCGATCCTCAACCGTTGGGGCAACGTCATCCAATCGGGAACAGTTCCCACATTAGGCGGTTTTGTCCCGCTGTGGTCAGGTTCAAACGCTCCGGACGGAACCTACTTTTACCAAATCGAACTCCAAGCCGATGATTTGAAACAAGTGGAAAAGAGACAGGGGTTTGTAGAGAGGAAGTGATTTTCAGAATGAGAATCAGAAACGGAGCGATGAGATAACGAAAACATCGTTTTTTCATCGAAAAACCAGTATTTATGCTGGTATAGCGGTTGCTTATCCGTTAGACAACAATTCTATTCTAAACGTAAAATACACTTTTTCCTCGAAGAGTTGAGCGAAAAACAGAATGAGAAACAAAACGGAGCGTAGCAATGACCAAAAGTTTTACTTAGTCTCAATTTTTCCTTCCAACAATTTCCTTATCTTCGCACATTAGAGCATTTTCAATAGGTAACGCGATGATTCAAACACAAAACATTTTAATTTACAATAGTTTAACAGGTGAAAAAGAAACGTTTCAACCCATCATCCCTGGAAAAGTGGGCATGTATGTGTGTGGTCCTACGCTCTACAGCGAACCTCACATGGGTAACATGCGTACATTTATCAACTTCGATTTGATTTACCGTTATTTTTTGAAAGCTGGTTTTCAAGTCAAATATGTACGAAATATCACCGATGCCGGACACATCACAAATAGTGCAGGTGTTTCAGAAGATAGCATTGGTAAAGCAGCTCGATCCGAACAAGTTCAATCACTGGAAATTGTGTATAAATACAATGTGAAGTTTCAAGAATTGCAACGTTTGTACAACATGCTCCCGCCAAGTATTGAGCCTACCGCTACAGGACATATCCAAGAACAAATTGAAATCATTGAAAAAATCATCCAGAACGGATTTGCTTACGTTGTAAATGGATCGGTATACTTCGATGTCAGAAAATACAGCGAAAAATTCGAATACGGAATTCTAAGCGGACGAAAAGTAGACGAATTGGCAGAAGAAACACGTGTGTTAAACGCACAAGATGAAAAACGTTTTTTTGCTGATTTTGCTTTGTGGAAAAAAGCCAATCCAGAAGACATGCAAATTTGGCGTTCACCTTGGGGAGATGGAAACCCTGGTTGGCACATCGAATGTACTGCCATGAGTACCAAATACCTAGGAGATCAATTTGACATTCACGGAGGGGGAATGGATTTAAAATTTCCACACCACGAAGATGAAATTGCACAAAACTGTGGTTCATTGGGTTGTAATCCAGCTCGGGTTTGGATGCATGCAAACATGTTGAATGTGAACGGACAAAAAATGAGTAAATCTTTGGGGAATTTCTTTTTACCCAAAGAAATCATCGAAGGTAGTACAAGCGTTTTCTCTCGCCCATTTTCAGCAGAGGTTCTTCGTTTTTTCATGATGCAAGCACACTACAGAAGCACCTTAGATTTCACTGAAGAAGCTTTGGTTGCAGCAGAAAAAGGATATACCCGACTTTCTGATGCGATGAATTTGTTGGAAAAACTTCCAGTATCAAAAACCTCATCTCAGTCGGTGTCGGAATTGATTTCCAGTTTCTATCAAGCGATGAATGACGATTTCAATGCGCCTATTTTGATGGCGAATTTGTTTGAAGCGGTTCGCTACATCAATACCGTGAATGATGGAAACGCACAAATTTCAGCAGAAGACTTACAGCTTTTGACGAATGAAATGAAATCCTTTATCTTGGATGTACTTGGTATTCAACTAGGAACAAGTAATTCAGACTCCAAATTGGCACCCGTCATGGATTTGGTCCTTGAACTTCGTCAGCAAGCCCGTGTCAACAAAGATTGGACAACCTCCGATCAAATTCGGGACGCTCTTGCAAAGGCAGGAATTGTGATCAAAGATGGAAAAGAAGGTACAACTTGGAACTAAAAAAAGATAAGATGCTTACACCCCAACACGATAAAAAATTATTCTTACTCGATGCTTTTGCATTGATTTACCGGGCTTATTTTGCTTTTGCTAAAAACCCACGAATCAATTCCAAAGGACAAAACACTTCAGCTGCTTTCGGTTTTACGAATGCTTTGATCGATGTAATCAAGAAAGAACAACCGACTCATTTAGCGGTTGTTTTCGATGCTCCTGGTGGCGCAACGAATCGCCAAGCGGATTTTGCTGCCTACAAAGCCAATCGACAAGAAATGCCGGAAGACATTCGTTCGATGATCGATCCAATCAAACGGATTGTGGAAGCGTTCAATATTCCCATTTTATTGAAATCGGGTTTTGAAGCCGATGATGTAATCGGAACGCTATCCGTTGTTGCTGAGAAAGAAGGATATTACACCTACATCATGACGCCCGACAAAGACATGGGGCAATTGGTTTCCGACAAAGTTTTTATCTACAAACCTGGTCGAGGTGGAGATCCTGCAACGGTTTTAGGTGTAAAAGAAGTCTGTGAAAAATTCGAAATCGAACATCCGAAACAGGTGATTGATATCTTGGGACTTTGGGGCGATGCGTCCGATAACATTCCTGGAATTCCTGGTATCGGTGAAAAAACAGCCAAAAAATTGATCCAACAGTATGGTTCGATGGAAAAGTTGTTTGAAAATGTCAACGATTTGAAAGGAAAACAAAAAGAAAATGTCATCGAATTCGAAGAGCAAGGTCGTTTATCCAAAATGTTGGCAACCATCATCCTAGATGTCGATGTTGAATTCAATCCAGAAAAACTAGAAATGTGTCCGCCGGATGCTGAGAAAATAAAAGAAGTATTCACCGAACTGGAATTTAGAACTTTAGCCAAACGCATCATTGGCGAAGAAATTACCATTTCTGCAGGAAACGCTCAGGATGGACAGTTGGATCTTTTTGGGACACAAAGTCTGGTAGATATTCAGCAGCCAATCGAAGTAGCTGATCTGAAAACCATTGCAACCGAAAAGCCAAGTTACCATTTAGTAAACACAGCTGAGGAACGCAAAGAATTGATTCAAATCCTTTTACAACAAAAAGAAGTATGCTTCGACACAGAAACAACAAGCATCGATTCGTTGGAAGCAGAATTGGTTGGTATGTCTTTTTCTTTTGCTGCTCGGCAAGGATTTTATGTTCCAACGCCCGAAGACCGAGCGCAAGCACAAGCCATTGTTGATGAGTTCAGACCTTTTTTCGAAGCGGAAAACATTGAAAAAATTGGACATAACATCAAATACGATTTGCAAATCTTAGCGAATTACGGTGTAAAGGTTGCGTATCCCTTATTCGATACCATGATTGCGCATTACTTGATTCAACCTGAATCCAAACAAGGGATGGATTTTTTGGCTGAATATTACCTGCAATATCGCCCGATATCGATCGAAACATTGATTGGTAAAAAAGGCAAAAATCAAGGAAATATGCGGGATTTGAAACCCGAGGAAGTTAGTGATTATGCGTGTGAAGATGCAGATATAACATTTCAATTGAAACAGCTTTTTGAACCACAAATTCAGAAAGATCATTTGCGCTCCCTGTTTTACGACATGGAAATGCCATTAGTTCAGGTTTTACAAGAAATGGAACAAGAAGGCATTGCACTTGACGTTCCTCATTTGCAAGCTTTTTCAGCTCAATTGGAGGAAGAAGCGCGCGAAACGGAAGCCAAAATCAAAGAAATGGCTGGTATGGACTTCAATGTAGACTCGCCCAAACAATTGGGAGAAGTTTTGTTTGACCACATGAAGATTTCATCTAAAGCGAAAAAAACCAAAACAGGTCAATACCAAACTTCCGAAGATGCCTTGGAACAATACAAATCCGATCATCCAATCATCGAGAAAATTTTAGATTACCGCCAAATCAAGAAGTTGAAAAGCACCTACGTGGATCCACTTCCAACCATGTTGTCTTCCAAAGATCAACGCATTCACACCACGTTTATGCAAACAGTGACCGCCACAGGTCGCTTGAGCTCTAACAATCCGAACTTGCAGAATATTCCAATTCGAACAGACAAAGGAAGAAAAATTCGACAAGCATTTGTTGCTCGTGGTAAGGAATATAAATTAATGTCTGCTGATTATTCCCAAATCGAATTGCGCATCATTGCCGCATTGAGTGGTGACCCAAATATGATTGAAGCGTTCCGACAAGGACACGATATCCACGCAGCTACAGCAGCCAACGTGTATCATGTACCGATGGAAGAAGTGACTCGCGACCAACGTTCTGCAGCAAAAGCAGTTAACTTCGGAATTATTTACGGTCAAAGTGCATTTGGATTGGCTCAAAATTTAGGGATTTCACGCACGGAAGCGAAACAAATCATCGATAGTTATTTTGCTCAATTTCCGACGATCAAAACGTTTATGGATGAATCGGTGAAAAATGCCCGCGAATTGGGTTATGTGGAAACCATCATGAAACGTCGTCGTTATTTGCCAGACATCAACTCGGCCAATGCGGTTGTTCGTGGTTATGCAGAACGAAACGCAATCAACGCTCCAATTCAGGGTTCGGCTGCTGACGTGATTAAATTAGCAATGATTGCGGTGCAACGCGAAATGAAAAAACAAGAAGTAAAATCAAAATTGTTGTTGCAGGTACACGATGAATTGGTTTTTGATGTTCATGAATCTGAACTTGAACTGATGCCCAAATTGGTCAAAACAGCTATGGAGCAAGCCGTTGATTTCGTTGTACCCATGATTGTTGAAGCGAATACGGGCGAAAACTGGTTAGAGGCACATTAACCAAAAACGATTAATTCCAATTAACAATCGTATCACCCTTCAATGATTCATTGAACGCATCGCGCATGGTTTCAAATTTTTGCTGAGAAGCAATATCTCCTTTTTGTGCTTTGGCTTTGAGCTTGTAATACAAATCCAAACTATGACCAAAAAGGTCGTGTTCGAGTTTCTTTTTTATCTCGTTGATTTTTCCATTTACTTCGATAAGAAAATATTCAATATCCCCCAATTCACGTAATTCCAAATCGGATAAAACGTCTTGTTTCAGCAAGGCAGAATAACGAGGCAATGTCGTATTCAGCAATTCTATAAAGTGGTCCAACTCCCGGTTGATCGCATCTTTGTTACGATTAAAGTCCATGTTCTCAGGAATTTGTTTTTAGAAAGGTAAAAAAATAATCGATAGAAACAAATTTTTTAAAGAATATTTTTGAAACGAAAACAAAAACAAACATCCCAATCTTTCCTCTATCTTTGCATCATGTCGGGAGTTTATATTCATATTCCATTTTGCAAACAGAAATGTACGTATTGCGATTTTCATTTTAGTACCCGATTTCATTCTTATCGTCAGCGCATGATCGATGCACTTTGCCGTGAAATTGAACTTCGAAAAGCCGCATTTCCGAGAGAAATTGAAACCATTTATTTTGGGGGAGGCACACCTAGTTTACTAACGGAAGAAGAATTGATTCAATTGTTTTCTTCTCTCCGAAGTGTTACAACATGGAATTCATCGATCGAATGTACGCTCGAAGCCAATCCCGATGACATGAGCAGATCGGCTATTCAATCTTGGAAACGACAAGGAATCAACCGTTTGAGTGTTGGTATTCAGTCCTTTGATGAAGAAGATCTCATTTGGATGAATCGTGCGCACAATGTAGAGCAAAGCAAAACTTGTCTTCGCATCGCGCAAGAAGAAGGAATAGGAAACTTAAGTTTGGATTTGATTTATGGTTTACCGAATATGGATGTGGTGCGCTGGAAAAAACAAATCGATGAAGCCCTTGCAAGTGGAGTACAACATATTTCCGCCTATTGTTTGACTGTTGAGGAAAAAACAGCGCTGCACAAATGGGTGGAAGAAAATAAGATCAAACCAGCTGGAAATGAACTCCAAAGCGAACATTTTGACACCTTGTTATCAAGCTTGAATCAAGCAGGATTTGAACAATATGAAATTTCTAACTTTGCCCTATCGAATTACGAAGCAAAGCACAATTCCTCGTATTGGAAAGGAAATGCTTACGTTGGAATTGGCCCGTCCGCTCACAGTTTTGATGGAAACAACCACCGATCTTGGAACATTTCAAACAATCACAGTTACATGACAAATATTGAATCAAATACACCTTGGTTCGAAGTAGAAGAACTTTCGGATAAAGATCGATTCAATGAAAAATTGCTAACTGGATTAAGAACAAAATGGGGTGTATCACTCACAGAATTAGCGAGCATACTTCCGCTTTCGAAAAATTTTCATAAGCAAGTAGAAACATTTCAACGTAAACATTGGATTGATATCAACGATAATACAATCCTGTTAACGCCTTCAGGTAAACTTATGGCAGATTATATAGCCAGTGAATTATTTATCATTTGAAACTTCTGATTCACTTGGAACAAAAGTTCTCAACGTTTTGTGAATGTGTGAAACACTACAATTGTATTTGTCTGCCAATTGCTGCAAAGTATACCCTTTTTCTTCGCGTAAATATTTGATACGTTTCTTTTGTCCATAATCCAACGGATCTGGTCTACCCATTGATTTGTTTCCACCTTTAGGACCATATTTCAACCTGCGTTTGAACCAAAGATCAGAATTGTCTCTTTTTCCACTTTCAAAACCTGCACGAATTGACTCACTAAAAGTGCTCCATTTCAAATTTGAAAAGTGATTGTTATCAATGTTTCCATCGATGTGCATAACCACTTTTTGTTTCCGTGGTTTTTCATTATGTATAAATGCTTGTGCAACAGATTTGTGAGGATAAACAGTGCAGCGTTTGCCTTTGTCATTAATTAAATCTGTCATTAAAAATCCATTAACTGGATGTTTTCTTAATTTTTTCACCTTTGCTTTGTGGTGAATTTCTCTGCCCGATTTGTACTTTTTTACCCTTTCTTTCGATCGGATATCGCCCGTTTCTGATATTTCATAATCAGAAAAGCCAATCATTGTTCTCCATTCCATAGTCCCCAATTATTTGTCTAAAAACAACCTACTTGATAAATTGTTAATTTTTTTGATTATAAATACGTATTGCTATTCAATTTGGATTTTTTATATTCCAATTAACACGTACTTTTCATCAAAGTTTTCTTTTGTTAATCATTTGTGGCGCGACAAAATACGGCAAAAATAAATTCCATCAAAACAAATTTGAAAAATTGTACTTCCCGTTTTTAGAAATGTAGAAATAAGAAAAACAAATATACATTTACTAAATGGTTTGAGTTATTCGCATTGAGTTGTTAGAAACTTAACTTTATCATTACAAAAAGAAGTCTAATAATTCCCTAATTTGTAGGAAAAGTAAACACATGGCTAAAAAATCAAAAATCTTCGTTTTAGACACATCCGTCTTACTACATGATCATCAAGCATTAACTAATTTCAAAAAAAATGATGTAGCCGTTCCAATAACTGTTTTAAAAGAATTGGATAAATTTAAAATTGGAAACGACACGAAAAATTTTTCCGCAAGAGAAGTTATTAGATTCATCGACCGAATTACTTTAAACTCCAACCTGCAACAATGGACCAAATTGGGAAGTAATCTTGGAAAATTCAAAATCATTCTAGATCATCATCCCAATCAAATAGATGCGGAAGAAGTGTTTGCCTTAGGAAAAAACGACCACAAAATCATCAACGCAGGTCTTGTTTTGAAAGAAACAGAAAAAGACAAAGAAATTATCTTAGTAACCAAAGACATTAATCTTCGCATCAAGGCAAAAGCTTTAGGGCTTCAAGCGGAAGATTACGAAACGGGAAAAGTGGACATGGAAGAAATCGAATCCACTAGTTATAGTCAAATTGATGGACTCGACTCCAGCATTATTCGAGAAATCTTCACCAAAGGCGACATCGAGGAAGGAGGAATTTTAGGAAATAAGAAAGTGGCAAATGGGTATTACATTCTAAAAAATGGGAAAAACTCAACCCTCGCCTATTACAATCCTAAAAACGACAAAATCGAACGAGTTGACAAACATTTTATCTATGGAATCAAAGCCAAAAATGCAGAACAAGCTTTTGCACAACATGCTTTGATGCACAACGACATTCAATTAGTTGCCCTTCAAGGTGTAGCTGGAACAGGAAAAACTTTACTCGCTTTGGCAAGCGCATTGGAACAAGCAAATAAATTTCAACAAATCATTCTTGCTCGACCCATTGTACCCCTTTCGAACAAAGAAATCGGATTTTTGCCAGGAGATGCAAACGATAAAATCGGACCATATATGGAACCTTTGTGGGACAACCTGAAATTCATCAAATCCCAATTTAGTGAAACGGAAAAAAAACACAAAGCCATCGTAGAGATGGAGCAAGCAGGAAAACTTGTCATCACTCCGCTCGCTTTTATTCGTGGGCGAAGCTTGTCAAACATTTTATTTATTATTGATGAAGCTCAAAATTTGACTCCTCACGAAGTGAAAACCATCATCACGCGCGCAGGTGAGAACACCAAAATCATTTTTACAGGTGATGTTAGACAAATAGATACACCTTACTTAGATGAACACAGTTGTGGATTGGCGTATATCATAGACCGATTGAGAAATCAACCGTTGTTTGCACAAATCAAACTCGAAAAAGGGGAACGCTCGGAGCTAGCGAATTTGGCTAACGAATTACTGTAAAGTAATCTTTATTGAAAAAGAATTTTATTAAATATCAAATTTTTTACTCAATATAAACACCTGTTTTTCTGGTAGTTAAAATTTATTTTATCTTTTTTTAATATTTCGCTGTAACAAAAAGAACACTTGAAAGTCATACAATCAAAACCGACGGTTACGAATAAAAGATACGAACGAATAAAAAAGAATAAAATGAAAAAAGGATTTTTACTTGCAGGATTAGTTCTCGGAATGATGAGCTTACACGCACAAGAGAAAAAAGACCCAGATACAACACGGATCAACATTGGTGAAAATGAAGTATTGATTGTCAAAAAACCAAAAGGTACGGTTGTCGTAAATGGCGATGAAGAATTAAGCGAATTAGATACTTTAAATGCAGCTCCAGAAGAAGATGACGAAAAAGATTATTCCAACGATGGAACTTGGTCTGGAATAGATTTCGGAGTAACTATGTTGATGAATAATTCGTTCCAATCTAGTTTTCCAGGAAACCCACAATGGGAAAATGATCCTGCTCGATCTTTTTATTGGAACTGGAATATGTTTGATCGCCGCATCAATATTTACAAAGAATATGTAGGAATCACCACCGGTTTGGGATTGAATTTTACTCAAATAGGTTTGAAAAACAACTACATGTTGCAAGAAAATGACACTGCTCTTTGGGTAATTCAAGATACCTTATCCACGTTCACAAAAAACAAATTGCGTGGTACTTATTTACAAATTCCTTTGTTACTCGAATTCAACACTAACTCTGATCCAGACAAATCTTTCCATGTTTTGGCGGGAGTTGTTGGTGGTGTTCGAGTAGGATCTGCTATAAAACGTATTCGTGAAGTGAATGGCGATGAATCCAAAGAAAAATTAAAAGGTACGTATGGGTTAAATCCGTTCAAAGTGGATGCAACTGTTCGTATGGGTTACAATAATTGGGGCTTATTTGCTTCTTACAGTCTTCTTCCTTTGTTTGACACCGACAAAACAGTTGAAGTATATCCTTTGAGTTTTGGATTGAGTTTGAGTTTTTAATTTTAGGTTAGGTGTACGTAGTTAACAAAGCGAAGGGGTCGTCATTTAAATGACGGCCCCTTTATCGATTTCAATCAATTTGGATTTCTCTTCGTAATAATTGTACAATTTTTCTTGTGAACGAATCGCTCGTTTTTCTTTTATGGAACGGTATTCGTTTTTTTGTTTTTTATCCACAATCCGAGCTTTTACATGATCACTCCATTGTGTTTCGAAAATCGTTCGGATTTCTTCTTGCAACTCAGATTGATAAACGGGAACCCCCACTTCAATTCGCTTGTCTAAATTTCGTTCCATTAGATCGGCAGAAGTTAGAATAAACGTTGGGTTACCATCGTTTTCAAAAATAAAAAACCGAGCATGTTCCAAATAACGATCAACGATACTAATCACCTCGATGTTTTCACTCATCTTTTTCACATTCGGAATCAAAGCACAAACACCTCTCACAATCATTCTGATTTTCACACCTGCCCTACTGGCGTCGTATAATTTCGTAATTATTTTGGTATCTACAAGATTGTTGACTTTTATAGAAATAGATGCTGGTCTTCCTTTTTGGGCAAGCACAATTTCCCGTTGAATTAAAGCAACAAGTTTCCTTCTATTATTAAATGGAGAAACTAAAATATGCTTATAAATTCCGCGTTCAATGTTGTTTTCGAGCAAACGAAACACTTTTTTAACTTCTGAATTAATTTCGTGGTCCGCTGTAAGCAAACCCAAATCGCCATAAATCCGAGCTGTCTTTTCATTGAAGTTTCCTGTACCAATGAATGAAATTGCTTGCTCCTTGGTTTTAGAAACTCGTATAATTTGAAGTAATTTGGAATGCACTTTCAAACCTTGAATTCCATAGATTACTTTGGCGCCGTGTTCTTTTAGTCGTTCAGCCCAATACAAATTATTTTCTTCATCAAAACGCGCTTGAAGTTCGAGCATCACAACCACTTCTTTGCCATTGCTAACTGCACTCATCAAAGCATTCATAATTTGAGAATCAGAAGCAACTCGATACACATTGATTTTAATCGATTGCACTTTTGGATCGATTGCTGCTTCTCGCAACAAATCTACTACGTGATCAAAACGTTGATAAGGAAAATGCAGAAGTACATCTTGTTCCAATACGCGTTTGATAAAACTATGTGTTCGGTAAAACAAGGGATTGTCGACCGGAGTTTGTTGCGGATAAATCAGTTCTTTCTTTCCAAAATCAGGAAAACGAGCAAAATCTTTGAAGTTATGATACCTTCCACCAGGAATCGCATTGCTTCCCGATTTCAAATTCAAGGATTTTAACAAGAAATTTTTCAAGTCCGTTGGCATGCGTTGATCATAAACAAACCGAACTGGCTCGCCTTTTTTTCTGTTTTTTAAACTTTTTTCAATTTTTTCAATGAAGGAAACGGATAAATCATCATCCAAATTCAACTCTGCATCGCGGGTAAATTTGAAGGTATAAGCTTCCAAATCTTCTGCTTGAAAAATGGAAAAAATCGAATCCAAATTCAACCGAATAATATCATCAATTAACAAAAAATAATCACTTCCATTTTCGTTGAACTGATAAAAGCGAGGATAATTAGAAGGAATCTCAACGAGCGCAAACAAAGGTTTCTTCTTGGCTGTCACCGTTAATCGAACTGCTAAATAAATACTTTTATCTCTCAGTTTGGGAAACTCTCTCTTTGGATCTAAAATAATCGGAACGATGAC
>CAYRMV010000101.1:0-11836 GCA_964425255.1 uncultured Flavobacteriales bacterium | reverse complement strand
TTTGTAAAGATACCTTTTGGTTGTTTATTCGAGCATATAATCGAAATAAATGAGCTTAAGTAAAGTTACAATTGATACAAACAAGGTTATAAATAAAAGTCATTCAGTTTCAATATGTCAGAAGTAATTCGATTATTACCCGATCACATTGCCAATCAAATTGCTGCCGGTGAAGTGATTCAACGTCCTGCTTCGGTGGTGAAAGAACTAGTCGAAAATGCAATTGATGCTGGTGCAACCTTTATTCAACTTCATGTAAAAGATGCGGGTAAAACCCTGATTCAAGTGACTGATAATGGGGTTGGGATGTCTGAAATTGATGCGCGAATGGCTTTTGAAAGACACGCAACAAGTAAAGTTCAGTCTGCAGATGATTTATTTGCTCTTAAAACAAAGGGTTTTCGTGGCGAAGCATTGGCTTCTATTGCGGCAATTGCTCAAGTTACGCTAAAAACGCGCCAAGCAGAATTTGATTTAGGCACGGAACTGAAAATCGAAGGGAGCAAAGTGACTGATCAACAGCCTTGTACGTGTAAAGTGGGATCATCGTTCGAAGTGAAAAATCTGTTTTTCAATGTTCCTGCTCGTCGTAATTTTCTGAAATCAGACGCGGTTGAGTTCAAGCATATTGAAGATGAATTTTTACGTGTTGTTTTGGCGCATCCTGATCTTCAATTTTCGCTCATTCACAACGATCAAACGATTTATCACTTAACAGAGGGAAATCTTCGTAAACGAATAGTGGATGTTTTTGGACGTAATTACAACGACAAATTGGTTCCAATCGAAGAGGAAACGGGAATTGTTCGGATTCATGGGTTTGTTGGAAAACCGGAAGCAGCTAAAAAATCACGCGGTGAACAGTTTTTTTTCGTGAATGATCGTTTTTTCAAAGATTCCTATTTCAATCATGCCGTTACGCAAGCGTATGATAATTTGCTGCAATCAAAAACGCATCCTTCATATTTTTTGTTCTTTTACGTCGATCCAAAGTCGATTGATGTAAATGTACATCCTACGAAAACGGAAATTAAGTTTGAAGATGATCGCGAAATTTATGCGATTCTTCGTAGTTCTGTGAAACAGGGACTTGGTAAGTTTAACATTGCTCCTTCCTTGGATTTTGAACAAGAAACAAGCTTTGATTTACCTTGGGAAATGCGCAACAAAGAAGCTATCGAACCTGTAATTCAAGTTGATCCAACGTATAATCCTTTCAAAACAACGAGTTCTTCGGGAACAAGTTCTTCAAGCAGAGGAAATGGAAACTCACCTGCCATGCAACGAGCTGGTTTTGGTAGTTTCGAACAAGCAAGTCCTGCTGACTGGCAATCTTTTTATGCAATTCAAGAAGAGGATAAAGTAGAACAAAAACCGCTGTTCCAACCAGAAGAAGAACAAAATCACATGCAAGTGAAAGATGTTTTGGTACATGGCGTTTTCTTACTTTTTACGATGAAAAATAGTATTCTCGTCGTACATAGCAAAAGAGCTCAAGAACGTATATTGTATGATGATTTGATGAAACAGTTTATGATTCAGCCAATTGCAAGTCAACAATTGATGTTCCCGATCGAATTTTCTTTGCAAGAATCGGATAAGATGCTGTGGGAAAGTCATCGTAAAACGTTAGAACGTGCTGGTTTTACGTGGACAAAGGATGAAAATTCTTGGTCGATTCAAGGCGCACCCGCATACTTGGAAGAAAGTGCAATTCCCACTTCGGTAGAAGAGGTAACGAATCAACTAAAAAATCAACAGTTAGATGCAGGTGAAATACCACATGTTTTGATGTTGACGATTGCACGAAATTTTGCCAATCAGAAGAAACAGTGGAACAAAGAAAGTGCGAATCAATTGATTGAAGAGTTGTTTCAAAGTTCAGAACACCAGTTTTCACCAAGTGGAAAACGAATATTGAATTCCATTTCAACGGAAGAATTAATAAACAAATTTTAAAATGAATTTTTTAAATAACATTCCCCAAGTAACCAAGAATCTTTTGATTCTAAATATACTATTCTATGTTGCTACTTTGATTATGGCCAACAAAGGAGTTGATTTGATTAGTCTTTTAGGAGCGCACAATGTCTTGTCACCCTTGTTCAAGCCGTATCAATTGGTAACCCATTTTTTCATGCATTCATTTTCGATTTCTCATATTTTCATGAATATGTTTATCTTGGTGATGTTAGGTTCTTTCTTAGAGAAATTATGGGGTCCAAAGCGCTTTTTTATTTTTTATGTTGTTTCAGCAATTGGGGCTTTTGCTTTGTATAATGGTATTCAGATTTATCAAATTTTTGAATTAAAACAAAAACTCGTTGCAGCAGGATATGATTTGGATGTTTTCCAGTCGTTTATCACTGATAATAAAGCATTTACTTACAATATAAGTGACCGGTGGATGATAAATCAATACCTAGATAAGATGATTTCTCCCATGGTAGGTGCATCGGGTGCTGTTTTTGGTATTCTCGCCGCTTTCGCTTATTTGTTTCCAAATACCGAGTTCATGTTGCTATTTTTCCCGTTTCCAATCAAAGCAAAGTATTTGGTTGGGGGATATGTTGCCATGGAAATTTATTTAGGTATAAAAGAAATTCAAGGAGATAACATTGCCCATTTTGCTCATGTTGGTGGTGCAATAGCTGGCATCATTATGGTACTTATTTGGAAAAAACAACGCAATCAATTTTATTAAATTATGTACAACGATCGCACATTTATGGAGGAATTAAAATTCCGGTTTAATTACGGTGGAATGCATGTGAAATTGATTTTTATCAATGCAATTGTATTTTTAGCTCTTGGTATCATTCAAGTTTTTACTCGTTTGTTAGGGCATGAAAATGGATTGATTGATTTAATCTTGGTTAATGTTTTCACCTTAGATGCTAGTTTTTGGGGATTGATTACCAAACCTTGGGGACTTTTTACCAGTATGTTTGCCCACTTTGGGTTTATGCATTTTTTGTTTAACATGCTTTTTCTTTACTTTTCTGGTAAAATGTTGGAGGATTTTTTCGGATCAAAACGCTTGCTTTACACGTACATTGTGGGTGGAATTGCAGGTGGTTTGTTTGAGGTAGTTGCCCACGAAATCTTTCCAGCTATGGGATCTCAACACATTGTTATTGTAGGTGCTTCGGGTTCCATTATGGCTATTTTTATCGGATTGGCTTTCTATCGTCCCAATCTACAAATAATGTTGTTTGGCATTCTTCCTGTTCGGATGATTATTTTGGGTGGACTTTATTTGTTGTACGATATTCTGAGTCTTGGAGCGAACGATGGAACTGCTCATTTTGCTCATTTAGGTGGTGCATTACTCGGTATCTGGGCGGTTCAAAATCCGTTCGGGAGCAACAATATCTTATTCCGAATCGAAAGTTGGGTGGATAGTATTGTTAAAAAATGGAAATCTCGCTCGTCGAAAAGTCATTTGAAAGTGAAAAAAGGGGGTAGAACTTTTAAGTCGGACGCAGATTACAATGTAGAGAAAAAGAAACAACAGGAAAAAATGGACGCTATTCTGGATAAAATATCCAAATCGGGATACGAATCGCTCTCCAAAGCTGAAAAAGACTTTTTATTCAATCAAAGCCAAAATGGGTAATTTCTTTCGAAATATCATCCGTTTTTCGTTCTTGATGAAAATCATCACGAGTCTCCTGCTGGTTGGGCTAATTTTGGCTTATCTAAGTCCATTTGTGCACCCGTCTACTTTCTGGCCTTTGCCATTTTTTGGTTTGGCTTATCCGGTGATTATTTTGCTCGTTTTGCTTGTTTTGATTTATTGGGCATTCAAAAAATCGCGTTGGGCAGTTGTTATTTTGAGCTTGATTCTTCTTGGTGGAAAACTACATTTTCGAACCATTTCTCTGCCGTTTGCTTATGGTGAAGTTTCTGAAAATGCAGATTCTCTTTCCGTGTTGAGTTACAATGTTCGTTTGTTTGATTTGTATGATTATGAAAATAATAAAACGAGCAACCGAGATTCCATTTTTGCTTATTTAAAGAATGCATCAACGGATGTCGTTTGTTTTCAGGAGTTTTATCACCAAGACAAACCCACTCAATTTCCAACAAGAGATACGCTTTTTGGTCTTTTGAAAACACCGTATCATCATGAGCGCTACAGTCATACGCTGAGAGGTAGACAAAATTTTGGGATTGCCATGTTTTCAAAATATCCGATGATTATGCGTGGCGATGTTCAGTTTGATGATCCTAAAAATGAGGGAAACAATTACTGTATTTTTGCTGATATCTTGAAAGGAAATGATACGTTTCGTGTTTATAATGTTCATTTACAATCGATTAAGCTGAAGCAAGATGATTACACTTTGTTTGAGGAGAAAAATCCCGATGAAAATGAAATGAAAACGAAGACCAAAGTAATCGTCAATAAATTGCGAACAGCGTATCCAAAACGGGCAGAACAAGCTCTTTTGGTGGTCAAACACATGGAACAATCGCCTTATCCCGTAATTGTTTGCGGTGATTTCAATGATACGCCCATGTCTTATGTTTACAATACTTTTTACAGCCGATTTGTGGATGCATTCCGATATTCGGCAAGTGGAATAGGAGTGACGTATGCCGGAAAAGTTCCCGCGGGGCGCATCGATTATATTTTTCACTCTCCTCAATTGCAATCGTCTGATTTTAAAATTCAAGATAAAGTTTTTTCCGATCACCGTGCCATTCAATGTACGATTTGGAAACCCAATCCAACAGATTCGATAAAATAGTAAACTATGATTCAAGAAATTCATCCAGAACGCATTAATCAACGCGATATTCAACAAGTAATAGACGTTTTTCGAAATGGGGGAATTGTCATTTTCCCGACAGATACGGTTTACAGTGTTGGGTGCGATTTATACAACAAAAAAGCATTGGAAAAATTAGCTAGATTTAAAGGTGTGAAGTTAAACAAAGCGCGCTTTTCCATTATTTGTCCAGATTTGAGTGATTTATCGAACTATGTCAAACAAATCGATCGCTCAACGTTTAAATTGTTGAAACAAAATTTGCCTGGTCCTTTTACATTTATTTTAACGGCTACCAACGAAATCCCACGTTTATTTGATTCGAATCGAAAAGAAATTGGAATTCGAATTCCAGATAATTCGATCATTTTGACTTTGGCAAAAGAACTTGGAAGACCGATCGCAACTACTTCCTTGCGGGATGACGAAGACGAAATCATTGATTATTTCACCGATCCGTATGAAATTCACAATCGTTTTGAAAATGAAGTCGACTTGGTTGTGGATGGTGGATACGGGAAATTAGATGCTTCAACGGTGGTTGATTTATCCAACGGTGAACCAGAAATTATTCGACAAGGAATCGGAATATTGGAAATATGATTTTGATTATCAATTGTGGAAGCCAAAAAACGCCTTACATTGAGCAGGCGGTTGATCTTGAGATGGATTTTCAAACCATTGGAATTCATGATGTAACGAAAGAAGATGCGCTTGGGAAAGCTGGAATCATTCTTTCTGGCGCACCTATTTTGCTCACGGAAGTGGATCCAAGTCCGTATGTGCAAAAGTTGGCTTGGCTCAAGGAAATCGATCTTCCTATTTGGGGAATTTGTTTTGGTCATCAACTGCTCGGTTTGTTGTTTGATGCCCGTGTTTCTCGACAACGCGAAGATCGTGATTGGCAAACCATCGAACTGATTGCGGATTGTCCTCTTTTTGATAAATTACCCACTGAATTTGAAATGATGGAAGATCATTGCGAATCAGTTTCGATTCCAGTTCATTTTCAGTTGGTTGCAGTTTCAGATGCCTGTGTCAATGAAGCGATGATGCATGAATCAAAACCCATTTTCGGGGTTCAGTTTCATCCAGAAGTTTCCGGAAATCACGGAAATATCTTGTTTGAAAACTTTGTTCATATTTGTCGATCAAACCAAGAAAAAATGTCGAATTAAAATCGCACCTTCGTTTTATGGTATTGAATCGCGTTTGGATGGGCATGTTTGTAATTGCCATCGTTGTAGGATTTTCAAAATTAATTTTTTGGCAAGACACCCATATTTTGCAAAAAATGATGGATGGGTTAATGAAATCAGCGGAAACAGGTTTCAATTTGGCTTTGTTCATGACGGCTGCGTTGAGTTTGTGGATGGGAATCTTAAAAATTGGCGAAGATGGTGGTGCTATTCGCGTGATGACTCGCCTCGTTTCACCTTTGTTTAGTCGACTTTTTCCCGAAGTTCCGAAAGATCATCCTGCCATTGGTTCCATCATGATGAATTTTTCAGCCAACATGCTCGGACTAGATAATGCGGCAACTCCCGCAGGATTGAAAGCGATGGGAGAATTGCAAAAACTGAACCCAACGCCTGATACAGCGAGCAATGCACAAATCATGTTCTTGGTTTTGAACGCTTCTGGCTTAACAATCATTCCGGTTTCTATTTTAGCCGCAAGATCGGCAGCAGGTTCTGAAGATCCAACCGCGGTCTTTTTACCAATTTTGATTACGACCTATTTTGCAACCTTAGCGGGACTTATTTTTGTTTCTATTCGTCAAAGGATTAACTTGTTTGACAAAGTAATTTTAACCTATATCGGTTCGCTCACTGCTTTGATTGTTGGTTTGATTTATTTTTTAACAACTCATCCTGAGTCTATTAAAACCGTGTCTTCGGTGGCAGGAAATTCGATTATGTTCGGATTTATTGCTTTTTTTATCGCCTTGGGAATTCGATCGAAGATTCAAATGTATGATTCATTTGTTTCGGGTGCGAAAGATGGTTTTCAAGTAGCCATCAATATTATTCCTTTTTTGATTGCCATTTTAGCTGCTGTTTCTCTTTTCATGTCTTCCGGAGCTTTTGATGTGATTATGACAGGATTGAAAGATGCATTTTTGTTTCTTGGGATGAAAACGGTGGAATTTATCGATGCTTTGCCCGTTATTTTCATGAAACCTTTTTCAGGGAGTGGTGCGCGCGGATTAATGGTTCAAAACATGGAAGTTTTCGGTCCGGATAGTTTCGTTAGTAATCTTTCTGCCACTTTTCAAGGAAGTACAGAAACGACGTTTTATGTTCTTGCCGTGTATTTTGGTTCAGTAAAAATCACCAAAACGCGCTATGCCGCTGCTGCAGGAATTATTTGTGATGTTGTCGGTGGATTGGTTGCCATTTTAGTTGCTTATTTGTTTTACGGAAATTGATTCGATTACAATCAACCTGTGTACAATTATCCAAATTTAGTTCGTCCAAAACCGATATTTAGCCCGACGAATTTTCAGGAGTTAATATCAAGTTCATATTGGATTAAATCCAAAGTTATAGCATTTGCTGAACTTTGTCGCGGAAATGAAAAAATTATTACTGAGTATTTTTGGCTTGTTTGGATTCATGATTTTGATCCTAGTTGTACTCAATACCATTCAGTTTGAGCGAATTAATAGACATCAAAAATTGATTCAAGAGGTCGACCAATTATCCCATCGTTTTATTTTGCATGCAGAAGAATTTCAAACATTGATTCAAACGACTTCTCAATGGGACGAATTAGCAAAACAAAATAAGATCGCGAAACAAAATTCCTCTGATTTTTGGAATTCGTACTTGACAGATGCTGAAAAATTATTTGAAAACGATAATTTGAATCAATTGTTGAAAAAGACATCCATTTTAAAACAAGTTCAAAATCAACAGATTTCTCTGAGAGAATCGGAAAGTCAAGTGCAACAATTGATGATTGAAATTGGGTTTAAAGAAGAAGGTGGAATTGGACAATTAAGATCCATCGTGCATCAATTAGAAGATCAATTTCCTTCTGAGAATGAGCGGATTTTGAGCATGCGAAGACACGAAAAAGATTTCTTGATGCGACGCGATTCGATTTATATTCAAGCTTTGGAAGCAGAATGGACTAACTGGAGAGAAATGGGTCAAATTCCCGATAAATTAATGCAATATCAACAATCTTTTTATTCTTTGTCACGCCTTTATCATTCGTTTTATGCGGAGAAAAATGGGTGGTCTGTCGTGTGGAAAACACAAAAAGACGAACAGGTGAAATGGTGGCGGAATATCCGAAGTGAATTGTTGTTTCAAAATCAACTGGCTACCCGTAAAATGGCAACGTGGAATGTTTGGTTAAATGGTTCAACTTTGCTTGTTTGCCTCTTGCTTGCTCTCGTTTTTTCTCAGCGACTGACTCGAACAGTGGTTGATTTTGAACAAAATATTCAACTTTTTATTGAATCGTCGTATGCTAAAATCCCTGTTTTTAAACGCTTTCCTAAAAATGAAATTGGTTTGCTGATGGCGCATTTTCAGCACTTAAGTATGAAAATCAACACCGATGTTCGCCTTTTAGAAGATCGTGTCGCTCGTAGGACAATTTCGTTGGAGTTGAAAAACAAAGAATTGGAGGAAAAACAACGCGAAGCAGATCAAAGTATGCGCTATGCACAAGATTTGCAGCGAACTTTATTAGCCAACACGAAAGAACTAAACTATTTATTTGATGGATGTAACTTGTTTTTTCAGCCCAAAGAACGGGTTGGAGGCGATTTTTATTGGTCAAAACACATACTAACCGAGCAACTAGATTTGCGTTTCTTTGCTTTAGCAGATTGCACAGGTCATGGCGTTCCGGGGGCTTTGCTGGGTGTGATGGGGATGCATGCCTTGGATGAAATTGTTTCGGAAAATCAAACTGATCCAGGTGAAATTTTGAATCAACTGCGCTGGTATATTTCGCAACGACTCAACCGAAACAACAAAGGCCGACAAGATGGGATGGACATCGCTTTGTTTTGTTATGATTTTAAGCTAAATAAATTTCATTTTGCGGGTGCCCACATGCCACTTTGGTTGATTCGTTCAGGGAAAATAATTGAATTCAAGGGACAACGAATGCCCGTTGGTTGGTCTTCGTTTATCCGTGATTCGTTCACAACTCAAACGTGGGATGTGATGGAAAATGACCGATGGATTTTGTTTTCGGATGGAATAATTGATCAATTTGGGGGAGAAAAAAACAAAAAATGGGGCAAGAAAAACTTCCGAAAATGGATTTCCTCGCAATTGAAAAACAAAGCGTTAAACTTACTTCAATTTGAAGAAATGTTCGCTCAATGGAAAGGGGAGGAGGATCAAACAGATGATTGTACTTGGATCGAATTAGGTCCGATTTCGAAAATGTCAACTTTCCAGACGGAATTCAGGCAAGAAGTGGAACGAGAATTCTTTTGTGTTCCATTCTCCACGGAATAAATGCGGATAATAGGTCCTCATTTCGGAATTCATGAGTTCAATTGGAACATCCGAAAATTCACCATATTCATGTAAATATTCCATAAATTGTCGGTTTCCTTGATAGGCTTGAAATAACGAATCATTTTCACCATCCCAATCGAGCGGTTGCACTTGGGTAATGCGACAAATTCGCTGGTCAAAAGCGGGCGTACATTTGACCCATTTTCCGTCAATCCAAAGGGATACATAGCCGTGAAACACGATTTCAGGGCGTTTTAAGTAAGCTTGTAGTTTTTCCACTCCAATGTGATTGGTCACGATGGCGTAACCCAAGCGGGAAGGAATGCCTAATTTTCGGGCTGCGGCAGCGAGTACAATGGCTTTTTCTACACACCAAGCTCTTTTTTTTCCAACGATATGACTTGCTTGTAAGGCTTCGGGTCTCAAATCGAGGTGATACGGATCGTATAAAAAAGCGTCTCTCACGAAGCGATATAAATCAATTGCGGTTTGTTTTTGTGCGTTTTTTACTTGAAAATCAGCTAAAAATACATCCATGTTGGGATGGGAATAATTCAAGATTTCCGTTTCATTCAAGTACAAATCCAAAGCAAGCATGCAACAAAAATACGATTTCGATAGAAGCAAGCGACACTTCGTTTTTGTATCTTTGTAAAAAATTAAGTGAACAATGACAGAAACAGAAGTTGCCTTTGATACGGAAGTGATTGAAAAATTGGTGGATCAGCGTGATTTGATCGTTTTCAATGATGATGTGAATACCTTTGATCATGTGATTGAATCGTTGGTGAAAGTGTGTGGACATGATACTGTACAAGCGGAACAATGCACATGGATTATTCATTTTAACGGAAAATGTCAAGTAAAAAAGGGTTCCTTTGAAAAGCTTGAACCACTGTGTGTTGGACTTTTGGACCGTGGAATCTCCGCAGAAATTCAATAAAAAATCGAAAAAAAGCCACAAACAGTTTGCAGAAACGAAAAAAGTGTGTATCTTTGCACTCGCAAATGGCTTCGTAGCTCAACTGAATAGAGCACTACATTACGGCTGTAGAGGTTTCAGGTTTGAATCCTGACGAGGTCACAAGAAAGCAAATCCCTTGTAAATGAAAAGTTTACAAGGGATTTTTGATTTTAGGTAAAACATTGCATTTTTAGGATCAAGGGATCAGGGATCAAGTCCAAAAGTTGGGGATTATGCATAAATTCGCGTTAATCTGTACAAGAAAAATTCAACATTTCTTACACCTCTAAATTGTGCTCTGAATGCTTTAATTTTTGCATTAAAACTTTCTGCTGAAGCGTTAGTACTTCTATTATCAAAGTAATTTAATATTGTCTGATAATGGTTTTCGATTGTTCTTGAAATCGTATTAAAAGACTTAAAACCAGCTTGTCTTACTTTTTCATGCCATTTAGCAAGTCTGGTGTAACCGATGATTTTTTCATTTGTATTTTCAAATATGGCAGATAGCTGTTGTGTAAGATCATAGGCATTACTTAAATCTGGATATAAGTCAAACAGTAATTTTGCTCTTTCAGTTTGATTTTTTGTCCACTTGGATTTGTTTTTATACAGTAAATACCTGCTCCTTGCTAAGAGTTGTTTTCTTGTATCGCCATTACATAAAACTTTAGCATCAAATGTTTTCTTATTTTTCTTTGCTTGTTCAATAGCTTCATTTTCTGCCTCTATAGCATTCCATCGATGCTTAATTCTGATTTCTTGAAGTGCTTCAATAGCGAGTTTCTGAACATGGAATCTATCGGTTACAAGAGTTGCTTTTGGGAAGCATTTTTTAGCTATCAGATTCATGCTGCCAGCCATATCTAAAGTGATTTCCTTTACAATATTTCGTTTGCTTAGTTTTATTTTTTCAATAACACGTATAATATCTTCTGATTTAGTTCCTGCAATAATAGCAACGATGCAGCCTTTTCTTCCCTTGGCAGATTTGTTAGTTAGAACAGTGTAAAGTTCTCCATGAGACAAAGCAGTTTCATCTAAAGAGAGTTTCTCACCAATATTTTCGGGAAAAATCAGCCAGTCTTTGGCATGGGAGATGTTTTCCCAGCTCCTGAAGTCACTCATGAACTCTTTGTATTGACGTCTAAGTTTTCGGCCTTCAACTCCAAAAAAATCACCGATTGTTTTAGTGTCAATCGACTTCGTATCGATTAATTTCTTTTAAAAAAGAGGCAAACTCTTGAGTCATTCGAGTACCTTCAGCAACTTCATTCCATTGGCGATGAACGATTTCGCCAGAAATTTTATCCGTCCATCTACGACGTCGAATATGTAGAAATACAAATTTTCCTCTGAGAGGGAAATCTTGTACAGTAATCTCATTAAAAAAACCTTTAGAAATGAGTTGTCGGGAAGAGAATTCGGAAGGGATACTGTTTTTTTCTTCAAAATAAAGATGAAGATGATCCTCTTTTTGTTGAGAGGAGGTCAGCTCAAAGTTCTCCACCAAAAAAACAGGTAAAATCAATTTTATGAAATCAAGCTAAGTACATGACAAAAATCTAAATATATTCATAAGTTTCTTAAAATGAGCATTA
>CAYRMV010000100.1:6814-12243 GCA_964425255.1 uncultured Flavobacteriales bacterium | reverse complement strand
GCTCTGGTTCAAACGATGAAACAAATGCATTACTTGCTGCAATCTTATCAGCTGTTAAATCAGGTACAACCATTGAAATCAATGGGCGTGAAATTGTTAATGTAGTTAAATCCGAGCTTGGCTCTGGACGCTCTATCTCTGCTTACTAATAAAGGAAAATAAAAAATGAAATTAATTTCGTACAACTATGCACAGTTGTCTGAAACGTCCATTATTGGCAAAAGCTCAGAGTCTATTTACTTCCCAGCTTCTAACATAAAGCATGAGTTTAGAAGTAAAGAGTGGCGCAGCAATAGTGGTGGTTATTTTAAAGTGGTTGATAACAGGGAGCTTGTTTTTACAGACTCCCTTAATGATATGCACACAGTTACTATTGACCAAGGCAGTTATACAGGACCGTCTCTTTCTGCTCACATTAAATCAAAACTCGAAAGTGTAACAACCCAGAGTTTTACAGTGGTAAAGTCAGAAACAACAGGATTGTGGTCAATTACTTCTCCCGACAACTTCACACTTCACAACACTGCAACCTCGTTCCTAACAACTTATTGCGGTTTTGATGGGGTTGATTACACAGGTAGTAACAGCTACACAGGCGCTACAATCGCTATTCACACAGAAGAGTGGTTAGCCTTTGATTTAAAGACAACCGAAGAAATTGACTCGGTAGTTATGCTTTGGCCAAAGGGTAACATAAGACTTTCACCAGATGCTGTTGTCACTGTTGAAGCTAATGCAACTAATGAGTGGAGTAATCCAGCCTTTAGTCACGAAATGACAATCAATGAAACATACGAAATAGCGTCACTCTATCTAACAACTCCTGAAACATATCGCTTTTGGCGAGTTAAGATTGAAGACAAAACCAACCCATATCTTTATGTAAGTCTTGGTGTGCTCATACTTGGTAAAGCAGAAACTCTTCAAAATCCTGACAATGGTTTTAGTTGGAGTATTTCAGACCTATCTCAAACAACAAGTAATGAGTTTGGTAATAGTTGGGTTGATGAGTTTCCACAGTTAAATACCTTAAGTATTAACTTCAACCTGCTTGATTATGAGATAGCAGAGGCAATGGAAGTGATGTTTAAGCAGGTGGGTAATAGAAAACCTGTGTTCATTGCCTTAGAGGAGAGTGGAAGCGTTTTCAACAAAGACAACTATGCAATCTATGGCAAGCTTGGTGATTCGTTTGGTCTTAATCACATTATGTATAAATACCTAAGCAGCAGTTTAACAATAACAGAGGTGTTGTAATGACACTTTTGTTACACGAGTTAAAAAACAGTGAGCTATTCCAAGTGATTAAGCCAGAACAAAACGAGTTTGTTAAAGCAATAAGGTTACATTTATACAAGCACAACAACCCAGCAGGAAGTTTGAGGGTTGAAGTAAGAGACATAAATAACAAAAAGGTTGCGGTTAGTGATGCGGTGTTAATCGCAGATATACCTGGGCAGTTTTATCATGGGCTTATTACATTCAACATATCCGTTTCTTTAAAATCAGGCACAGAGTACAGAGTTTATTTAACAAACGATGAAAGCTATTCATTTAGTGAAAGCGCTTTTGTTGGTTGGTGTAATTCTTATGACCTTACTTCTTACCCAGCTACCTACACAAACAACAATTCAATCTATGCACCACTGGCTTTAGAGGTTTGGTCTCTTAAATAAAGCAGTAGGTTGCATCCACGGTTGCAAAATCGGTCATCTATAGAGGGTTGGTTACACAAGTAGCCAGCCCTTTTTCTTTTTAAAATCTAGGAACAATTAAAATGCGTAACATTCAGTTTAGCGATGGATTTTCATCCAGCGTAGAGCCCACTATTACCCAAAACCCAGCAAACCAATACCAACAGTTTATTGATGATTCAGCTTTTGTTGCAAACAAGGGTAGTGCTGCGGCTAAGAGTGACGTCTACTTTAACACAACTTCAAATAATATACGTTATTACGACGGTACAGCTTGGCAAAATATAGCTACACAGGCAGAGCTTGATAATGTTCAAAATAATTTAGACGGTTATATTTTATCTAATGACTCTGTTGTTTCAGATATTCAGGATGACTTAACTACTAAAGCGCTTGCTTCTGACCTTACAGCACATATTAGTGACACGACAGACGCTCATGCTGCTAGTACAATTTCAAATACCCCTGCTGGTAACCTTGTTGCAACTAATGTTCAAGATGCATTGAATGAGTTACAAAGTGACATTGACACAAGAGCGTTGTCAGCAACAGCGGTTACATTAACCGACACACAAAGTATTTCAAATAAAACAATCACAGCTTCAGACATCGACGGTGGTACAGCTTCTAACACATCCAGAATAACATTACCAAAAGCCGCTAAGTCAACGTTGGACGCTCTTACTCGTAAAGAAGGTACTGTTGTTTATGCAACAGACGAAGACAAAGTTTACTACGATGACGGTACGGTTTTAAAACCTGTTGGCTCAGGCTCAGGTCAAATCAACTTTATCACTAATCCTGACGGCTCCTCTGGCACTACAGGCTGGACAGAAGGCTCATTTGCTGCTGCCGCTCGTCCTTCTGGTACATTCACTCCTTCTTCTGGTGCTGGCGCTTTTGCCATATCTACAACTACTACCACTCCATTAGGAACAGGGACAACGAGCTTCCTGCTTACTAAATCATCCGGCTCATCAAGACAAGGTAGAGCAGTTGTTTCTGATTTTGTTTTACCACTCGATTACAGAGCTAAAGTACTAAAGATTGATGTTAACTACATCATTAATTCAGGTACTTTTGTAGCTGGTAGCAACACTACTGATTCAAGTCTAATTTGGTACGCTGCTTTTTCTACAGACAACGGCGCTACTTACACATTAGCTGAACCAAGCTCATTTAAGTTACTAAGTAACAGTACAACAATAAGTGACAGATTTAGCGGCAGTATCCAAACACCTTATAATGCTACAAACATGCGCTTAATTGCTTATGTAGCAGAAACTGCAAATAGTGCATGGGTTGTTGAGTGTATTACGAGTGTAAGTCCTAGTCAGTATGTGTACGGAAGTCCTGTGAGTGACCTTGGTTCCTACGCTCCTGTTTTTACAAATCTAGGGACTGTAACAAATCATGCGTTTGAAGCTTATCGAATCGGTAAAAAGCTTAGAGTTAAATTTAGATTTATTGCGGCTTCTGGGGGAGCTTCAGCGGCGACCGTTAGTCTTCCCTCTGGTCTAGTGGCATCTACTACAGGCAATGAAGTTATTGGAGCAGCTTGGGCCCAGTCGACAACAAGTAAAGACGTATTTATAACAACAACCAACGGAGCAACGACAGTTCGGTTTATTACTAACAATGGTTCTGGTGGGCCAATAAACGGAAGTGACTTCGGTACTGGCATTGTAGATGGCTGGTTCGAGGTTGACATCCTCGGCTGGAGCAGTTCAACGCAGCAATCTGATGGATATGATGGGCGGGTTGTGGCTTTTTCTGGGTATGTAGCTTCAACGTACACTCCAGGCGTACACACACCAATCAATTTAACAGCAGTAAGAGACACTCTCGGTGGTTGGTCTACAAATACTTATACAGTAAGGTCACCTGGTGATTACCTAGTATCAATGAACCTGTTTAATGCTACAGCGGCGCAAGCAGGTTTGCGTATTTTACTAAATGGTACGCCGTACAAATATGCAGGTTACTTACCAGATTCAAGTATTGGCAGCGGAGCGACAATGCTTCAAAACCTAAAAGTTGGCGATACGATAGCTTTTGCGATTGATTCAACAAATACAATATTAGGAACGTCCAATTTAACTTGCGACATCTCCAAACTCTCCGGCTCCCCAACAATCTCGGCGAGTGAGACGGTGGCTTGTAGGTATGTTAATTCATCGGGCTTCAGTGTCCCAACTGGTACTACTCCAACTAAAGTAACTGGCTGGACAAAAACATTTGATACTCATGGCGCATTCAATCCAACCACAGGGACATTTACTGCATCTGAAGCTGGGTTATACCATGTCGGGTTTAAGTTTTTCTTCGATAATAATAAATCTTTCACCGCTACTACACTAATCAGCGCATGGATTTATAAAGATAACGCTCAGCTCTCTAGGCCAGGCACTAAAGTTGTTGAAGTTACAGGCGCAACTTTATACCAAGACCTACAGGGTGATGACCTTGTACCATTGAATGCTGGACAGACTATTGATTTTCGATTGGTTCATGGTGAAGGAACAAGTCGAGAATTAGCTACATCTGGCGACTTAAACTACGTCTACATCTACAAGGTAAAATAACATGACTAAAAAACTAATCGTAAAAAACAAATTAGGCGTTCAAACTCATGGCGCAGACTCCTCACAGTTTGAAAGCATAGAAGCTTTTGAAGCCTGGAAGCAGCAGTGTATTGACAGCAATGTGTGGGGCCTCCCTGAACGCTGGGTCGCCGACACTCCAATGACTCCACTGAGGGAGGAGGATAAAGCAAGCGCTTTAGACTTTAGAGACGTTGAGGTTATGGGGGTGGAAGTGACCGAATATTTGCTACCGAGTGAATATGAAGTGGTTATCGAAGATATTTCAGCACAAGTAGAGCAAGAAAGAATCAATCTAGAAGCTTTGGCTTTCCTTAATGCTACAGACTTTAAGGTGCTTAGACACAGGGACCAAGTGGATGCTGGATTGCCTACGAGCTTGAGCGCTGAAGAATATGCGCAGTTGTTGGTTGAGAGACAGATGGCTAGGGATAGGGTTGTACATGGAACCAACTAATTTTATTAAATACACTCTTATTTCTATGCTTGCTGTTTTTGCACCTATTAAAATGCTACTCATTACGGTTGGTGTTCTAATTTTTGCAGATGCATTGACAGGTATTATTGCAGCCAAAAAAAGAAATGAAGAAATTAGCTCAGCAGGGATGCGTAGGACAGTAACCAAGATGTTTGTCTATCAACTCGCGGTTATCACAGGATTTATGCTTGAGGTTTATCTGCTTGGTGGAAGTATTCCTGTTAGTAAACTAGTAGCTGGTTTTGTTGGCACAGTTGAATTTAAAAGTATGCTCGAAAATGCAACCGAAATTACAGGCTTAGACTTTAAGTCAATTATCCAAAAACTTGGCTCTAAAAACGATATTCAATAGAGAAGAAAATAACAAATGAAAAACTATAATGATTTTAAATCCGCTGCAACCAGCGAGAAGTTACTTCTATGTGTTGTGGAAGGTTCAAAGCGGTTGCAAGGGTTTACTCTTGTAGCTGGTAATCAGTATAAAATAGCAAGAAATGGTGCCGTTATTGTTGACCTTAAACTTAACGGTGCTTCTTACCCTTACACTGTTGACGATAGCTTTATTTATATTGAAAGCACAACCAACCCTAATTCTAAAAATAGTTTTTTCATTTTAAAGCAGCAGTTTTTCTTCTCTGATAAAGGTGTTTCATT
>CAYRMV010000100.1:0-6714 GCA_964425255.1 uncultured Flavobacteriales bacterium | reverse complement strand
ATAGTTTTTTCATTTTAAAGCAGCAGTTTTTCTTCTCTGATAAAGGTGTTTCATTGCCTCACGACCTTAACAATGGTTTTGAAGTATATTTCGAGCCAGGGATTAAAAGCACGAGCAGCTTTGGTGTTGAGTTAGACACTATCAACGAAGGGTTGTCAGCAATTGAAGGAAGTGGAAGTATTTCTTTTTTTGTTAATGATTTTTGGAAACAAAACTTTGATAAAATAACCTTCGATAACCAGTTTGTTAAATTGTATTCTTGGACTACAGGATTAAGACCAAATGAAGCTAAGCTTATTTTCACAGGGATTGTAGAGAGCAAGGCTTTTAATAGTGAAGCTGTTAGCTTTAAAGTAAAGGACCTTCTTTATAAACTTAGAACATCCTTTAATCTATCTGATATTGCTACCCTTGGATTAAGAAACAACCCTAGTTTAGACACAGCCAAGCAGCGAATGGTTTATGGTAAAGTAAAAGGGTTCTTACCTGTCAATGTGGACTCATTACTTAATGGGTCTTATCCAATTAAGGGCACAGTTTCATTATTTAATGGAAGCAACCAAGTTGTTGGAACAGGTACAAGCTTTAAAAATCAGCTAGTGCCAAACGATAAGCTCAGAATAAATGGAGTTGATTACACAGTTCAAAGTGTCACTAGTGACTATAACGCAACCCTCACTGCTAATTATGTGGGTGTGAACATTGGTCCTATTAACGCTGAAGTTGTGCCAGTAATATCAAAGTCATATTACAACAGACAATGGATTGTTAGTGGACACGCTTTAAATGAGCCAGAAACAATTATTAGAGCCGGTAGTACAACACAGGTTCTATTTGTTGATAGTACAAAAGACTTCTTTAAAGACGATGTTTTGTGCATTGATTACGGAACAGGCACAGAGCTTGTAAAAGTAAGGGAAGTACAAAACGACACTGTCATTTCGTTAGCCCAAACAACCACAATTGTTTATCCAGATGGCACTAGAATTTATAGGCCGTGTGTTCAAAATGTAAAAATAGATGATATTAGCCTAGTATATGGTGAAGACTACAGTATTGATGCAACCACAGGATTGTTACAGCTTAGTGAGGATGCCGAGTTAAACAGAGCGCCAGTGTTAGAAGCAAAAGACAGAGTAACAGTCACAAGTGGTAATAGCTTTTTTGCTGGTAGTGGTACTAAGTTTACAAGCTATTTGAAGCCGGGTTATTTAGTAAGGCCACAATCAACCGATGACTGGTATCAAATTTTAAGTTTAACAGACACAAACATAGAGCTAACAGAGACCTACACAGGTGTTAGCTTTACAACAGCCCAAGCCCTACCAGAAAAAACAAGTATTTCAGGACTTAGTGATTACAAAGCAGAGTGGAAGTTTTACTTTTATGGTGGTGCAAGTGAATTGCAAGGCAAGTGGCTTAAATTATTTGATAGCGAAGGAAGTATTGCGGTTTGGTTTGATATTGGGAACGTGGGCACAGTAGAGCCAGACCATAAATGTGATAGAAGTATAGAGATTACGACAATAGATGCAGGTAATAATCTTGATACAATCCACAGAAGGATTGCACAGAAGCTCAACCTTGACAGTGAGTTTACCGCTGAAGTTGTTAATGGTGAGTTAATCATAAAAAACAAAACAATGGGTGTTAGACCTGTTGGAAGAAGCTCTGTAAATAACAGTTTTTCAGTGTTTAATAGAAGCAGTACCGAACAGGTGTTAACTTTAACAGCTGATATTGCAGACAATTTAGACCAAACAGGGTTTTATCTTTACGATGCAACCGGCTTAGTGTTCTTTTGGTATGCAATTGATAACAATCCAGGTGCGGTTATGCCAAGTAATGACGGTTATCGCTCTGTTAAAATAACAACAGTTAATACAGATGACAATGTCAGCACGGTTAGAAGTAAAACTAAGGCTGTAATCGACGTTGAAGGCTTTTCAAGTAGCAATCAAAGCACTAATCAGCTTGTTGTTAGTGGTAGTATGGAGTCAGCAAGTAAGGGCACAATATCAAATGCAACCCTCACAACTCTTAATAGTGGTAAATCTGCTTACAATCTTAATAATAAATACTTTGTTATACCTTATTATAACGGTACGGCTAAGTTTTGGTTTAATGTAGATGGGTTAGGTGTTGAGCCTAGTCATTCAGCGACAACAAGCACAGCTATTTTACTTGATTCAACGCTTTTGGAGTCTGAAATTTTCACAGAATTGTCAGAAACGATAGACACGCATCCTAACCTTGAGACTGAAAACACAGATAATTCAATCCTTGTAACTGACATTAATGCACAAACACTTAGTAATGTGTTGTCTGTTGGAACTTCAGGATTGGTTATTGAACAAGCGCAAGCAGGAATAAGTTCTAACCCACTGGCCGGGGCAATCCTGCAATATAAAAGCTATGTTTTTAGTAATGAGTCAGTGTTGAGTCTTGATGTTTACGGCAAGAGTAACAGTGCAGGAACATTAATTAAGACTGCACCAGAAATTGTTTTAGACATCTTAGAAACAGCAGGGATGCAGAACTTCATTGATTACAGTAATTTTGCAACCGCTAATGATTATTTTAATGAAGAGTTAGCATTTTGTATTCCTGAAAAATTCAATGATAAAGCAACAAACCTTACTTTTAGGGACGTTATCAACAAAGTGAACGCTTCAGTTTTAGGTGTTTTACTTCAGGATAACAACTTTAAATTGCAATACAGTCAGTTGAAGCCTTCTAGCCGTGGTTTAGTCATGTTTAACGAAACTGACATTATTGATTTTAGTATTGAAGGTACAAACAAAAACATTATCCAAAAAGCTTTGTGCGAATACGAGGTTAAGGAATATGACATTGCAACCAAGGAAAGCAGCGTTAGGGTTGTTAGTAAGGAAAGCAAAAGCGCTGAATACATAAACGGTGTTAGTGGAAGTAGGGTTTTTACAAGTTATTTAGTTAATGAAGTAGATGCTCAGAGGCTTGTCAACCGTTGGAGCTTTTTACTTGAGCAGAGCAGTGGAAGTTTAACCTTTACAACAAAGTTATCTGCTATAGAGCTACAAGTTGGGTCTGTTATTCAAGTGAATCATCCAAAGTTTTATGTGCGTTTTGGTGGTGAAAGCTTGGTTAAGTTACTTATGGTGGAAGCTGTAAGGAAAACAAGTAGAGGTGTTGAAGTGGTTTGTATTGATTTAAGTAATGCTTTTAACAGAGTGGCGAAAATTACAGACAGTGTGTTGCGTTTTCAAGATGCAAACGACGAAACGAGATTGATTGCAGGCTACATTAGCGATGCTGAAGGTTCGATTGATAACTTACCAGAGAGTTATAATGTTAATTTAATTTGGTAAGTGGTTGGTTGCATTTAGCGTCTTTTATGAAGGGTTGGTTACTTTTGTAGCTAGCCCTTTTTTTTATTTTAGATTTAGGAAAATTAGAAATGTCATTTATCCCAGTTACAACAAACGAAATTGCTACAGGTGAGCCAGTCAGCAATAACGTGCAAACAAAAGTTAAAGAAAACTTAGATAATTTAAACGCGCGAGTTACTACCTTGGAAGGCGGTGGTAGCACTGTTTACCCACCTATTATTATGCGAGTTAATGGGTCCTATGGCGAGAGTGGGGACTTAGCTATTCCTGCTGTTGGCTTACTTAAAACAACGCTTAATTTCAATCTCACAGTTACAGGTGCAAGGCTCATAATTGACCAAGCAGGAATAAGTGGGGTTACAGAAGTTGATATTGAATATAAGCGCGGTGCAGGCAGCTGGACATCTATTTTTACAACTAAGCCAAGTGTTAGTTACACAGCTGGTAATGATGCAACCTCTACAAATGCACAGCTAGATGCTGGTCAAGTGAACTTGCAAGCAGGTGACTTAGTCAGACTTAGCATTAGCTCAGTACAAGCCAGAGCGAGCGGTTTAATGGTTCGCTTGGATTACATAAAGAATTAAAGGGTAAATTATAATGGATGTCAGTATCACAATTCACACACAAAACCCAGCAGGAACAATGTTAGACTTTGCAGGGAGTACAGTGCCTTTTGGATATATTGCTTGCGACGGTTCAACAGTTTCGCGTGTTACTTATGCAAGGCTTTTTGAAATAATTGGAACTTCGTTCGGTGCAGGTGACGGTAGTACTACTTTTAAACTTCCTGATTTTCGCGGACGTGTTGCAGTAGGTAGTGGGCAGGGTTCAAGTTTAACAAACAGGACACTAGCACAAACAGGTGGGGCAGAAACTCATGCACTTAGTGAGGCTGAACTAGCTTCACACACTCATATTCAAAATTCACATAACCATTCACAAAATGCGCATAGCCACAACGTTTATGGAAGTAATGCAACAGGGGCAACAGCTGTAAATATTGGTCAAAGTAGCAGCACAGGCTTGATGGGGACGTCAACTGCGACAGGCGGCTCACTCGGTTATTTTACAAATACAGGTACAGCCGCAGGTGTGCATCAAATTATTAGTGATACAACTGCAACCAACAATCCATTCACAGCGACAAATCAGAATACTGGAGGCGGGCAGGCACACAACAACATGCAACCTTTTTTAGTTTGCACAAAAATTATAAAGTTTTAAATTTATGACATTTCAAGGACCTATCCATCCTGTAAAACTGAAACTCGTTACAGGTAAGCATTTAAACCGTAAATATGCAGGACCCGGCGAGCGTATCTATGGTGTATTTATCGCAGCAGATAACGTTATTTATCTCGATAAAGCCCAGAGTCTTGAACAATTAAAGCACACCTTCCTGCATGAAATTAAACACATGCTTGACCATCAATTAAACTCACTACCAGTTGAGCAGCAATGTGATGCTTATGCCACATGGGCTATGTCTTTCTATTCAAAACCTTTAACTGATTACCTAAGAATATGATTACCCTTAAAGAACTAAATCCAAAAAACTATACTCTCACTCCTGAGCAGGAAACAAACATCACAATCCTACATGAAAGAATGAACAAAGTAAGAGAAGCTTACGGTAAGCCAATGACTGTAACAAGCGGTGTAAGGTCATTAGAGCATCATATAGCGGTGTATAAACGCAAAGGTATCACAGACCCTAAGCTGATACCAATGGCTAGTAATCACCTTAAAGCCGCTGCTTGTGACATTGCTGACAGTAGTGGTGAGCTTTACAAGTGGTGCAAAGAGAATGAAGCGTTGTTAGCTGAAATAGGATTGTGGATGGAAGAAGGAACAAAAGGATGGGTTCACTTCCAAGTATTCCCACCTAAGAGCGGTAAGCGGTGGTTCCTGCCATGAGTAAACTTAAGCAATATGCTTTCTTTTTAGGATTGTTGTTTGTGGCTTTTTTTATAGGTCGGGGCACTACTCCTGAGAAGCAAGTTATCAAGACTCAAACTAAAATAGAATATCGGGATAAGGAAACTATCACTGTTAAAGTGAAGCATCCTAATGGCACTGTAGAGACTACGAAAAAGACTATTGATAAATCAGTTATCAATTCAGCAAGTAAAGCTGTTAGTAATCCTATTAAAAAGGACTGGCATATAAGTGCCGGTATGATGACAGACTTTAAGGATGTTAAGCCTGTCTATACCTTGCATGTTGAACGTAGGGTTTTGGGTGACATCTTTGTTGGTGCTACTTTGAGCAGTAATGCTTATGTGGGATTGACTGTAGGATTGTCGTTCTAGAATTAAAGCGACCCTTCGTTTGTACTTAGGGCCTTACGAAAAACCGCCTAATTTGTTTTTTATTCCTTAGTAAAAGTCGCGGTACATTGATTACTAACTAAAGTCATAGTGTTTTGTGATTCACTCATTGTGTAAACTTCCTGCCACACAAAATCAGCAGCGCAAGGCTTAGTTGAAACTTCTGTTAATTGGTTAGTCGTGAAAACACCATTATTTATAGAAGCTTGACCCAGCATTTTATGTTCACAATTTAGAAATGCATAACTTTGAGTTACTTCAAGCTTTGTTAATCCATCTACAAAAAAAGATGGGTCATCAAACTTAAGAACAGTCGGCGGCATATTACATGTGCTGCTTGTTAAGGTGTAAGTAAATGTTCCAATAGTCCGACCATTGGAACCAGTTCCGCAAGCTGTTAGACCTAATAATAAAGCTGTTAAAATTAGTTTTTTCATAATAACCCCTTTTTATTTGTTTAAAAATAATTGTTTTTTGTTAAGGCATTTAAGTTGTTTACCTGCTTCTGGATAAATAGGGTGCAAGTAATAGACAGTGACTAGCTCGCCAGAGTCGCAAACAACTTCTGCATTTACAGTTTCTAAACTTCCATCTGCATACATATCGAAGCTGACTTGTTGACCTTGTTTTAAGTTTTGGTTTTTTCTTACTCGTTTCATTTAAAACCTCGCTTGTATAAAGATAATATATCACGATGCGTCACAAAAGTAAAGTAAAATAATAAGTATTTTTAGTGTGTATTAAAAGTGTACTTTACAAGTGTTATATTTGAGTTAATAATCAATATATGGACAAAGAGACGCTTAAAAAGATTAAAGAGCTAGAAAAAGCAGGGTTTAAGGTCAAAAGGGTAGTACCTACCACTAAAAAGACATTTGAAGTTCCTGTTGAATTAGTAGACGCCTTTATGGACTATTGCAGGGCTAATAAGATTAAAGTAAAAGACGCCGTAGAGGATATGTTTAGGGAATACCTAAAGAACAGGTAAAACCCCTAGTGTAAGGGGCTTT
>CAYRMV010000099.1:3001-12360 GCA_964425255.1 uncultured Flavobacteriales bacterium | reverse complement strand
GGTGACAGCCAATTGCAACATCAAGGTCGACTTACCAATTCCTGGTTCACCACCAAACAAAATCAACGATCCTGGCACCATACCGTCGCCCAAAACACGGTTCAATTCCTTGTCATGCAAAGGCATCCGAGGTTGTTCGCGTTTTTCAATTTCTTGAAGTGATTGCGGTTTCGCCGTTCGACCTGTATTCGTTGAAAAAGCAACTACTTGTGACAAATTCTTCTCAACGATTTCTTCCACAAAGGTGTTCCACTCCGAACAAGAGGGACATTTCCCCAACCATTTGGGTGTTTGATACCCACAATTTTGACAGAAAAATGCCGATTTTACTTTTGCCATGTGGTAAAGATAAAGCAAAAACACATTTTATTCACTGTCGGGCTCTGTCAAGCGCATAATTTCATCGTACAAATACTTGTTGCTTAAATCTTTTTCATCCATGAAATCAATCAAGAAATACACCTTTGTTTTACCGAAAACTTGATCTGGAAAACCTGTATTTGGGTTAACCACATGAATTTCTCCATGCTTTTCGGGGTTTTTTACATCCAATTGAATGATGTCATTGCCCTTGTATTTTTGGTAAATTTTCTCCATCCAATTGGTTTTTCCAATGGATTCACGATTTAACGTTCCATCCACATACAAGGAAGAAACATCGACTAGCGCCAAGCTATACCGCGCATCTAACAAAACCCACACATCGTCCACATCGTTAGTTTCTGCCGTAGGTTTTTTGATTTTCCGCATGAAATAGGTCGATCCATCTTCTTCGAAAAAACTGAACTTATTTTTGTCAAACTGATCGGGATTTTCAGGTTCGATTCGCAAGGTTTGATTTCCGCTGAGATCCAAAACTGCAATCAAATTTGCTTGATTATCCTCGCCGGATGTTAGTTGTTCATCGGTCATGTAATCAGCCAAGAGTACCTTTTCGTTGGTTCCATACTCGTCAATGAAAACATAATAACCTCAGTTCGATTATTCAAACTTTGTCAAAACACCTGTAAATTACCTTCGGTGCTGCTGGCGCGGTGTGAGATACGACATTTTTCAAATCGTAATAGCGAGCTATTTCGATGCGAAAAATGGAAGTAGATTGCTGTTTAGAGGTGAAAAGTCACATTTGAATTTAATTAAACAACTTATTTCCTTCGTTAGATTTTAACGAGATAGCTCGCTATCCCTTTTAAAATCTGCCTTGTAACTAAGTTATTTAATTAATTTTGACTTTGTTTTAAGAATCGAACTGAGGTTAATAGAGTGAATCATCCGTTGGGTTGTAAAAATGAACCGTTGTTTGTTCCTCCACTTGGATATTGAGTTGTGAAGCATCGATGGTTTCTTCTTAATTTGGATTATAAATCAGCAAGAAATAAATACAGAAAATAAGCGAAAGAATGCCCCAAAACAAGACTGGCACAAAGAAAAACGTATGATGCTACAAGGTCCATTTTTTACCTGTTTAATTTCGTTCCTCTTCCGACGACAGGGCAAATGAAAGACCCAAAATCAGGAAAAGAATGGAACAATAGAACAAAGTCCATCCCATCAAATCGGTGTTTCCCAACCTTCGATCGTCATAAAACAACGAAACCACATACCCAATCCCGACGAACAAAATCGGCACAATGATTCCAAAACCTCTCCAAATGATAAACATACGCGCAGTATTTTAAGTTTGAAGAAGCAATCATAGTGAAATTAATGAATAGGTAGTAATTTGGATCAGTTTCGAAAGAAAATCAATCGATGTGATTGAATGATTGAACTTTTCTTGTTGGACACGAAAAACACTTCCTAAACGGTCGCGGTGGACGTAATTGGGGCATTACAATAGAAAACTGACTTGCTTCGCAATTCGTTTTTTTATGCCTTAAAACTTCATTCAAACCGTTGGTTTGATTCAGTTTACGGCATAAAAAACCTAAAAGTAGTTGAGTCAGCTGTAGAAATAGTTGGAGTAGACGGCAGAGGAAAGACATTTACTACTAAACTTATGCAGGTATCTACAATAGTTGCACATCCTCCCATACCTGATATGAAGTACTCTGTTGTATCCGATGGATTAATACTGAATGAAGATGATGCGGTAGAATCAATCAATGTTCCAGAACAACTTCCACTTGACAAATACCAGTAGGAGGCATCATTCAAATCTCCAGTAATATTAAGTGTTCCTGAAGAGCCTTCACAAATACTAGTGGATGATAGTTCCATGGACGACAAGGTAGCCAGTTCGCATTCCAAAAGATTGACCAACCAGATATCGTTCTGACCAATGGAATTCTCCGTTACATTTCCAGAAATAGTAGAATTGGAAACACTTGAAATAAGATATTCTCCATCAGATACTGCTAAGAGGCTGTAAACAAAATCAAATCCAGTGCCACCTAATGTTTTATCCCATAGCACATTACCCAAATCATCTAACTTTACCACCCACGAGTCAAACGATCCGTATCCATTTTCACTTTTATCTCCTGAGATGTTAGATACAGAATAACCTCCAATAATGTATTCTCCTTCTGAGGTTTGAAGAATCATGGATGCCGCATCTCCAGCAGTTCCACCAATGGTGTTTTGCCATTGAATGTTTCCATTCGCATCTAATTGAATGACCCATATATCACCAAAACCGATATTGTTTTCAGTTTTATCACCTGAGATATTAGAGCTTGAATTTGCGGCAAGGATACAACCTCCATCCGCTGTTCGTTCAATAGCATATACATCGTCAGAAGCGCTTCCTCCGATAGTATTCTGCCAAATTATGCTTCCTGAACTATTTAGTTTAAGTATCCACAAATCAGACCCTCCGTTGGAGTTTTCCGTTTTATCACCAGAAATATTCCCATCAGAATAACCTGCAACATAGAAACTATTATCCAACGCTTCAACCAGATAGCTAAGACCATCGTAATCTGAACTGCCAATAGTGTTCTGCCAAACAAGATTGCCCAATCCATCCAATTTCACAATCCAGTAGTCAGCCTGCCCAATATTGTTTTCCGTTTTGACACCTGAAATGTTAGAATAGGAATTCCCTCCAACAACGCAACCACCGTCGGAAGTGAGTTGAAAAGAAAAGACTTCGTCCAAGTCAGAACCTCCAATGGTTTTGTCCCACTGCACCACACCAGATGCATCTAATTTTACTATCCAATAATCTGAATCGCCGAACGAGTTTTCAGTTTTGTCGCCTGAAATTCCTGAATCCGATTGCCCGCCTATGAGATATCCTCCATCTGAGGTTTGATGAGCGGCATACGCAAAGTCTTGACCAGTTCCGCCAATCGTATTTTGCCATTCTATCACTCCATTGGCATCCAGTTTTATGATCCAGTAATCATAACCACCCATTGAGTTCTCCGTTTTATCTCCAGATATAGGGGAGTTGGAATTTGCAGCAACTATATATCCACCATCATTCGTTTTGGAAATGAGATAATGATCATCTTGAAGTGAGCCTCCAATCTTACTTTGCCAATTGATTGTGGTAGTGTAGGTTTGTGACACAGCACTTTTTGACCCCAGAGTACAAATGGCAAGTGCAATTAGCTGAAAAACAAGTTTAATTCTGGTCATAATATCTTCTTTATTAATTAAAGCTTCAGTAGTTTTTGAACTTTTTGATTTTTATCATTGATAACACACAGCGTATACACTCCTGGAGCTAACTGAGCAAGGTTCAAATTGCTAGTGCCTTCAGACAAGGTTGTTTCAATGACTAATTTTCCATTCATATCTTCAATTGTAATTGTGGCTTTTGAAGGCGAGAAAACTGAAACTTGATCGAAAAATGGATTCGGGTAAACTGAAATTAATGATGTATTCAAACAATCATTTTTGGCCACCATTGGTTGAAAATCTCGCACCTGACCGTTATGATCAACCTGTACAATTTTGTAGTACCAGTAAGAATCCGTTCTATGAGTAAAGTCTTCATAAGAGTAGGTCATTTGATTTTGCGTTGTTCCCTGTGCTGGAACAGTTCCTAGGGACGTCCAATTTTCTGCATCTATTGAAACCTCAATTCGATAATGAGACGCATTAGTTTCACTTGCTACGGTCCATAAAATGACTTGACGACATTCAGTTGCTTTTACCCATTGTTCAATTAATTCGACAGGAAGAGGTGTCAAGCCATTCACTAAAGTCCAAATCGGAAAAAAGTTTGCTCCAGTTACAACAACTCCATTAGTTGTGTTTGTTGCGGCATTGGTGCTTCCAAATGTTAGTCCTTCCCAAGATGATATTGTAGAATTCCATCGCTGCGCTACTAGTGAGGATTCCACAATCGAGTTCGATCCTCCAATTTCATTCGTATTGTCATCGTAAACAAACGATAAAACAGCAGCTGGTTTAGTTGTGTAACTCGAATTATCCAATTTCCAAAAACGGTCCACAGTAAATAGACTTCCATCTGAACTTCCGCTATTCATTGTAGTGACACCACTTGGGTAAGGAGCATTTGAATCAGTTGTAGTTTCGTAAGTAGAAAAATTGAACCGTCCAGCATTATTGCCAGCAGCACTAATGTTCATGGTCATTGGAATTTTTGTCCCATTGCCTCCTTGTGACACTGGAGTTGTAGTCCAAGGAATAGAATACAGACCAGAAGCATTTCCAATTAACCAAATTACTTCGTCTTCTTGGTTTTCCGAAACAATATTTCCTCCTGTACCTTGAACTGTGATTGCATTTGTATTGGAATTCTCCAAAACTATTTTGGCTGAATTGTCAATTACGATATAACCATTGTTGTTCAAGATTATTCTGTTCTGAGCAAGGCTGGAGAACATCAAAAGAAATGATATAGCTACTATAATGGTCTTTTTCATCTGATTAATCTTTTACATTCAATATTATCCAACGCAATGCTTGACTGTCATACATCAGTGTAATTATTCCTGCTCCAGTTGTGGCTTCATTGGCTCCAGTTAGTGTTAGAATTCGATTTCCAGCAGTTGCTTCACCAGCCGCAGAGTTGTTGGCTATAGTCATGTTTTGTCCTGTTGAGTTGTAGAGATGTATAATTTTACCGTCTGTTCCGCCTGCAAGACCATGAACGGTAAATGCAGCAGTTGGTCCAGTGATTTTGATAAAAGAATTTTCTGTCAATAAAGCATTAAGATCTGCCGAGGTAACATTAGTAGTAGCAGCAGCTAAAGCCAAGTTTACGCGACGAAGAGCAATTGCGCCATCAACATCCAAAGGGGCATTCGCAGTACTAGTTTTAATACCGACATGTCCGTCATTTTCTACAATTAATAAATCCGATCCACCGTCTTGAACATTGAAGTTTCCAGTATTCTGAAGGTTAACAGTGGTGTTTGCAGTTCCATTATTTAAAAAAGTGAGAGTCTGAGTTCCATTTTGCGCAATGGTGGTGTTCATCGTAAGATTGCCCCCTAGTACAACATTACCCGAAGTAAGCGTTAAACCATTGGATGCACTTCCAGCAGCATTAGCCCAAGAAGTTCCACCAACTCCATCGGTAGTCATAAATTGTCCAGACGTCCCTCGGTTAGGGGGAAGACTGACGGAAAGACCAACGTTTTGTACATTGTAGGTAAATAACCCGGCAGCATCGGTAGCGGTTACTGAAGCATTACCAAGTCTTACTTTATTTGATGCATTAACTACTGCACCAGAACCAATTGCAGTTGCATTTGTTAAGTTTCCTGCAGTGGCATCTGAATTTGATCCAATAAATGTGTTATTGTCTCCTGTAGTAATAATTGTTGCAGCATTTGTACCAATTGCAACATTGTTTGACGCCGTTAAACTGTTTGATAATGTGGATTCTCCGAATGCCGAATTTCCACCTCCAGTAGTATTATTGTACAATGCTTGCCAACCGAAAGCAGCGTTATTGCTACCTGAGGTGTTGTCTGGAAGAGCACTATTTCCTACAGCTGTATTGGCTGTTCCGTTACTGGCATATAATGCTGAACTTCCGATTGCCACGTTCGCTGAACCAGTAGTGTTAGTGAATAAGGAGCTACTTCCAATAGCAACGTTGTCATACCCAGTAGTGTTGGAGTATAGTGAAGCATTTCCAAACGCATTATTGTTTAAACCTGAAATAGTACTTCTACCAGCAGTATATCCGATAAACGTATTAGCGTTTGAAGAATAATCATCATTTAAACCTGCTTGGTAACCTAAAAAAGTGGATTTATCAGCAACAGTTCCAATACGACCAGACTCCGCATTGTTTACTCTGAAATTGAGAGGAATATTATCGATATTTCCTAAGAAATTTGTCCCATCAACGTTTCCAGAATTACCTGTGAGCGACCAATCTGTAGCAGCTCCCGGGGTGACCCACGATGTTCCACCTAATCCGTTTGAGGTTAATACCTGTCCGTTAGCCCCTCTATTATTCGGAAAAGTTACAGACGTTGTTGTACTTTGAGCATTGTAAGTTAAGGTTCCAGCAAGATCTGAAGCAGTAACATTGTTATTTCCTATTCTAACTTTATTGGAAGCATTTACAACTGCCAAGTAGCCCACTGCCGTAGCGTTGTCTAGGTTATTTACTGAAGGACTTGCATAACTTCCTATAAAAGTGTTGTTATTTCCAGTTGTATTAATGTCCCCTGAACTTTTTCCAATTGCCACGTTTGATTGTCCGCTAGTATTAATGTAAAGCGATCTTTCTCCAACTGAAGTATTGTCATTTCCGGTAATATTGCTATTCATTGCCTGTCTTCCCAAGGTGCTATTATTATTACCTGTAGTATTTGCAAATAATGCACTTGCTCCGATTGCTACGTTATTGTTACCATTATTAGCGAACATAGCACCATTCCCTATTGCTACGTTTGAATATCCTGTTGTGTTACTTCTTAGAGCACTGCTTCCTATAGCCGCATTTTCCATTCCTACGGTATTCGAATAGAGTGCTTCAAAACCAAAAGCGTTGTTGGAGTTTCCTGTGGTATTGGAAAGAAGTGTTTGATACCCAAGCGCATTATTATAGGTCCCAGTAGTGTTGTTGAATAAACTATTGAAGCCTAAAGCGCTATTGTTAATTCCAGTAGTATTCGAATACAGTGAAGACGCACCTATTGCAAGATTGGCTCCTCCAGTAGTATTGAATCGCATACTGAAATGTCCTATAGCAATGTTCGTTAATCCAGTAGTATTTGAGAAAAGCGAACGATAACCAATAGCTGTGTTTTGATTTCCTGAAGTGGTTACAACTCCTGATTGATATCCAATAAAGGTATTCCTATTGTCAGTGAGATCATCGCTATTTCCAGCTTGATAACCAAAAAAACTACTTCCATCAGTAAGCGTCCCAATTCTTCCTGATTTTTCATTATTTACACGAATATTGAAAGAAACGTTGTCTGTTGTTCCAATGAAATTTGTTCCATCAATCGTGCCTGAGTTTCCTGTAAGTTGCCATCCAGAACCACTTCCAGCTATACCAACCCAGATTGTTCCATTGAAATAGTAGAATCCAGGAGTTGCATCTGTTTGATAAATCAACAAACCAGTTGCTGGAGTAACAATAGCTGTTTTTTGAGCATCTGTCATTCTAGGAACCAGCATTCCTTTATCGGTTGACTTTACATCTAGAATTGCAGATGCATTTGGTGTGCTTCCGTCACCGTTTATTCCAACGTTTTGACCGTAAGAAACAGTCGTTCCAAACAGTAAGATTATTGAAAACACGAATATTGATTGTCTCATAAGTAATCGTTTCTTTTTGATAATTCAAACCTAATCAGAGCTTAGCTAATTGATTTGTTTTGGGTAGGTAACAAATAGGTTACTTACTTGTAAGTAATTGAAATACAGTTACTCTTTTACCTCTACTTGTTTCTGAAGTTCTTCTAATTGCTTCTGTAAGTTTTGAACAAGTGTCATCTGCTGCTGAAGAATTTCCAATTGAGATTCCAACGATTCTATTTCCGCGGTTTGGTCTTCAATGACAAGCTGTTGTTCTTGTACTGCTTTCACGAGCACTGGTATAAATGCAGAATACCGAATTCCATAAATACCTTCTTCTGGATTATCAGGTTTATCAACGGCACCGAAATCGAAATTCAATTCTTTACAAAGCGTTTCAATTTCTTGAGCCATAAAGCCAATTTGTGTCATGCTATTAGCTGCCTCGTAATTGATATGTGTTCTCAAAGAATCTGGTTTCTTATAGAAATCATCCAGCGCTTTATAATCGAATTGATAAGTCACAGGTTTAAGCTTCATTATCAACTCCAGTCCAAGCACTTCTGAACTGACGTTTTGTTTGAAGCGTTGGTCAGAAAAGTTGGTGTATGCTACTGGTCCGCCAACTGAGGTTACTCCAGATCCACCAACACGAACTCTGTGACTTGCATCCATTGTGCAATTGTATCCGATAGCTGTTGAATTAATGTAACCCGGAGCAGCGTCCATTGTGGCGGTTCCTAAATAGGTACATCCAATATTTGTAGTTGCGTTCAAACCACTTTGTACTCCCAATGCTGTATTGTCAACCCCATTAGAATTCGCTGTTCCGTTGAGAAAATAAAATGAAGCTCTACCTACGGCTGTATTGTGAGAACTGTAAGCAACACCTCCATTGGTGAAATTGAATGTAAATAATGCTATTTCACCTATAGCAGTATTTCGATTTCCATTTTCATTGTTGATTAAGGCTGATTGTCCAACAGCGACGTTGCTGGAGCCTTTCGAATTAGATATAGCGGCACCATTTCCAACAGCAGTATTTCCTCCACCTATTGTATTTCCTCCTAAAGCATTCTTCCCGAACCCAGTATTTCCATCACCAGTTGTAATGCCAAAACCTGACAGATGACCGTAGAAAGTATTGTAGCTTGCATCGTTTCCAATGTAACCTGCACGTTGATTATTTACTCTAAATTCAAGGGGGATGTCGTCTATAGTGCCCATGAAGTTTGTCCCAAAAGAGGTTCCAGAGTTTCCGGTCAAACTCCAGTTATAAGCGGAACCATTTGACCAACTTAAATTTCCTGATCCATCATTTGTCAAGACCTGATTCACTCCTCCTTGAGTTCCAGGGAAACTTGTTGTAACATTATTGATTCTTGCAATATTACCGGTGTTATTTACTTGAAACTGATTCGTTGTTCCAACAGTTAGGTTTCCATTATCTAAGACTTGAAGTGCATTTGTACCGTTGTCTAAAATTCGAAAATCTCCTGTGTTTTGAAGATTAATCACCGTTGCAGCAGTGCTATTATTTGCAAAAGTCAATACTTCGGCATTGTCTTGAGTTATGGTTGTGCTCATTGTTAGATCTCCACCTAAACGAATATCGTTTCCAACTTTGTTTAAACCGTTAGATGCTGTTTCAGTAGTACCTCCAGCACCTG
>CAYRMV010000099.1:0-2901 GCA_964425255.1 uncultured Flavobacteriales bacterium | reverse complement strand
TAACAGTTGTGCTTAGTGTTAAATCCCCACCTAAACGAATATCATTTCCAACTTTATTCAAACCATTTGATGCAGTTTCAGTTGTTCCTCCAGTTGCTGGAGTTTGCCAAGTAAGAATACCAGCACCATCATTGGTTAATACTTGACCGGAAGTTCCTTGAGCAGTAGGGAAACTCGTGACCACGTCATTGATTCTAATGATGTTACCTGTGTTATCGACACGAAACTCATTGGCAGGACCAACTGCAACAAGTCCGTTGTCGAGAACCTGTAAAGCAGAAGCGCCATTGTCTAAAACTCTAAAATCTCCAGTATTTTGTAAGTCGATGACTGTTCCAGCAGTACTATTATTGTTAAATCGCAGTACTTCAGCGTTATCTTGAGTAACAGTTGTGCTTAGTGTTAAATCCCCACCTAAACGAATATCATTTCCAACTTTATTCAAACCATTTGATGCAGTTTCAGTTGTTCCTCCAGTTGCTGGAGTTTGCCAAGTAAGAATACCAGCACCATCATTGGTTAATACTTGACCGGAAGTTCCTTGAGTGGGGGGGAAGCTAGTTACAACATCATTGATTCTGATAATGTTTCCTGTATTGTCTACTCGAAACTCGTTTGTTGTTCCAATAGTAACGGTTCCGTTGTCTAGGACTTGCATCGCAGAAACTCCATTATCAAGCACTCTAAAGTCTCCCGTATTTTGTAAATCAATTACAGTCCCAACAGTGCTATTGTTATTGAATCTCAATACTTCAGCATTATCTTGAATAATAGTTGTAGATATCGTTAAATCACCACCCAAACGCGTATCATTACCAACCTGATTTAATCCATTCGAAGCCGTTTCTGTTGAAACTGTTATAAGCGGTTGCCATGCAGTTCCGTCGAAATAGTAAAATCCTGAAGTACCATTTGTTTGATAAATTAATAGGCCTGTTGCAGGTGTTACAATAGCTGTTTTCTGAGCGGCTGTCATTCGTGGAACAAGTATTCCTTTTGTTGTTGATTTTACATCAAGAATTGCTGAAGCATCAGGAGTACTTCCATCTCCGTTAATTCCAACATTTTGCGCAAACAGTATAGAAAAATGGAAAATAAAACCCAGTAAAAGGAAGTGGGCACGTGCTGAAACCATAGTCGTTGAATTAATTCCAACAAACTTATTTCTATTGAGGTTTATAAACTAAAATAAGGGGGTAACAAATAGGTAACTACAATTTAAATATCTGAAACAACAGACTGTAAAGATTCATCATCGCTTAAATTCATCTTTTTCTTGATCCTATTACGTGCCATTTTAACTGCATCAATATTTACGTTCAGCATAAGTGAGATTTCTTTTCTACTTAGGTTCATTTTAATGTAGGCACAGTGTCTGAGATCATTCGATGTGAGGTTTTTATATTTCTTTTGAAGATTCGTGAAAAAGTCAGGATGTACTTGTTCGAAGTGATAAATGAAGTTTTCCCAGTTGTTCTCAAGTAAAGCATTTGATTGTATTCCAGACTTAATTGAATATAGCGCGTTTCTCCAACGATCCGCTGATTCACCTTCGTTTTCCAGGAGTGGCTCCAGGATTCCTTCAACTTTTTCAAATAACTCATTTTTTTGATTCATCAAAAGAACATTGCTTAGCAATTCTCGTTTTTTAAGTTCGTTCTCCACTTCCAAATTTCGTGATGCTAAACGTTCATTGTCTAATGCCAAATTCTTAGATACTAATTCAATTTGCGCACTATTCAAACGCCGCTTAACTCCTTTAAACACAACCCAAGAAATAATACTTAGTGAAACAATTACTGAAATGAGAAACCAAACCCAAAGTGTCTGGTATCTTGTTTCCTTTTTCAAATCTCGTATATTCTGTCGCTGTTGTTCGACCTCATGAATCACGCGTAAGCCATTCAATTTCAATCGATTTCCCTCAATTGATATGCTGTCTTTTAGCGAAGAAAACTTTTTCAAATAAATCAAGCCGCTTTCGAGATTTTGAATTTTCGTATAATAATTTGAGTAGGCTTCGTAAGCCACAGCTTTCATGACATCTAAATTCAATTCGTCACAGATTGGTGTAAAATTATCCAGAAGCGTTTTGGCTTTTTCTAACTCATAAAAATTAGAAATTAAGATGTTCGCCAAATGTATATGAGCAGTAGTGATAGTAACTCTACCTGCCACACCATTCTCCAAAACAAATGCCTTATCTAAAATCTGCTTAAGTTCTTCATTATTGATTTTAACTCCCAGATTAGATTGTGAGTAAAGACCTTTTAGCTTTGCTGCGAATTCATAGTCATCAGTCTCCGCCAGTTTAAATGACGATTGTGCATCATTACATGCAAGCAATGCTTTTTTATATTGATGTTGAATTAGATATAAATCCGCAAGCTGCATTGCAATTTTACCTCGAGAAAGAAAATCTTCGGTTTTCCAAATTTCTCTTTTAGCTTTTAAGATATATTGAGTGGCTGCTTCCGTTTGATACAAGTCCATATAGATTGCTGACAAATTATGGAGCACTTTGCTTTTTGTTCCAACATCTTCCAATGGGATTCGTTTTAATAGTTTTTGGTATGTGAGTATTGCTTTGACAGGTTCTTGATTACTTTGTGCAATTAATGCCTCGAAGAAAAGGACATTATTATTCTCTTCAATCGTACCTGGGTCTAATTCCTTTAACTCAAGTAGTTTCTGTTTCGAGATGGAAACTTTATGATCTTTGAGGGATTCTATGATTTGTTCTTCGATTTTGCCGCGCTCAGAAAGTTGGGCCGAAAGGATAGCCGGGCAAACCCCCAAAAAAAGAAAGACTAAAAATAGATTTCGGAACATTGTATTTCATTGAGCTAACTACATGACAAAAAATATAAACAATTGATTATCAGTAAATTAATTTATATT